>CAYQMP010000433.1:0-1889 GCA_964418615.1 uncultured Chthoniobacter sp.
CTTCCTGCTGCTCACGTGGCGGAACTGGCAGACGCGTGCGTCTCAGAAGCGCATGGGGTGACCCGTGGAGGTTCGAGTCCTCTCGTGAGCATTTTCCTCATGCAAGATCCCGCCAAGGTCCGCGGCATATTCAGCGCCATCGCCGGGCGCTACGACGCGGCCAACCATCTGCTCTCCGGCGGCCTCGATTTCCTCTGGCGCGCGCGGGCCGTGCGCATGGTGAAAAAGTGGCGCCCACGCGCCGTGCTCGATCTGGCCACCGGCAGTGGCGACCTCGCGCTGGCCATGCAAAAGGCGATGCCGGACGCGCACATCGTCGGCGCGGACTTCTGCCTGCCCATGCTGCAGGTCGCGGCGCGCAAAGGATTGCGTCCGCTCGTGGTTGCCGACGGCACGCGGTTGCCACTTGCCGATGGGACGTTCGACGCGGTGACAGTGGCTTTCGGATTGCGCAACATGGAATCGTGGCCCGGCGCTCTGCGCGAGATGGCGCGGGTGTTGAGTCCGGGAGGACACCTGCTCATCCTCGACTTTTCCATGCCGCGCCCGCCCTTCGCCGCGCTCTACCGTTTTTATCTGCACCGCATTCTGCCGTGGATCGCGTCGCTCATCACGGGCAACCGCGCAGGCTACGAGTATCTCGGCGAATCGATCGAGAAGTTCCCCTCGGGCGAAGCCATGAACGATTTGATCCGGGCCAACGGTTTTTCCGAAGCGACCGCCGAGCCGCTCGCTGCAGGGATTGTCTCGATTTACACGGCGCGGAAATGAAGGGTTCCGGCGGTCATAAACCGCCGCTACAATCCGGGGCGATGGATGCGATCAGCTTTGTTCCGCTCTACATGGAACGCGTTTGGGGCGGGCGCGAATTCGCTTCGCGGCTCGGACGCACGCTGCCCGGGAGCCAACCCATCGGGGAGTCTTGGGAAGTGGTTGACCGGGAGGAGGCGCAAAGCGTGGTGGCCGATGGCCCCTTCAGCGGCAAGACCCTGCATGATTTGTGGAACGCCCACCGCACGGAGGTTTTTGGTCCGCGCCACGCCCACGCTGGTCCGCGCTTTCCGCTGCTTTGCAAACTGCTCGACGCCCGCGACCGGCTTTCCGTGCAGGTCCATCCGCCGGCCGCCATCGCCCCGCAGCTGGGCGGCGAACCCAAGACGGAGGTCTGGTATTTCCTGTCCTGCGATCCGGGCAGCCGGATTTACGCCGGACTCTCCACGGGGACGACGCGCCAATCGTTCGAAGCAGCGCTGCAAAACGGGACGGTGGAAAAATGCCTGCATGTTTTGCCCACGCACGCAGGAGACAGCATCTTCATTCCCAGCGGACGTCTCCACGCCATCGGCGAGGGCAACCTCATCGTGGAAATCCAGCAGAACAGCGACACGACTTACCGCGTGTTCGATTGGAATCGCGCGGGTTTGGATGGTCGACCTCGCGAATTGCATGTCGGGGAATCGATGGAATCCACCGACTTTGCGGACTTCGAACCGGCCCTCGCGCACGTCGAGTCCGGTGTCGTGGCGGAGTGCGAGCATTTCCGCGTGGAAAAGAGACGACTGACCCGGGCCGGGATCCTGCAACGCGATGACGATTTCGCTCTGGTTACCGTGACCAATGGCGCGGCGACGTGCGGCGAGAAGACACTGCAACCCGGAGACTTCGTGCTTCTGCCGGCCGGGTGCAGCAATCCTCTCGCACCCGTCGGCGAGAGCTGCGAAGTCTTGGTGACGACTTTGCCTTGAGTCATACCAACCACGAAAAGTTTTTTAACTTTTCGCAATCTTCGTTAGGGACGGCTGGCTCAGCCGTCCGCTCTCCTCAACCAGAAAGGCAGCGGTCCGCTGGGCCAGCGGACCCTACCGGTCGAGAAGCTTTATTAAGTCCGA
>CAYQMP010000434.1:0-1887 GCA_964418615.1 uncultured Chthoniobacter sp.
GGTTCCATTGGGATCCCCGGGTCAACCGCGCACGGAATCAGCTGCCAGGCGGACCGGCGCTTGCGCCAGCGCATGAAGGCCGCGCCACCGGCGAGCAAAGCCGCCGCCGCCCACGTGCCGGGTTCGGGGACGGGTGCGGGACCGGAACCAATATTGATCGTGACCGTCTCGGCATTGGCAAGCGTTCCCACATACGAGCCATCGATGAGCGACAATGAGGCGAAGGATTGCCCTGCCCAGGTGAGAGTGCCGGTGAAAGAAGTGCCGGACGTGTAGGTGGTCGGGAGAGCGAGCCGGGCCGGGTTGATGAACACCGACGTGTTCAGCCCCGATGTTGCGGTGGCGCTGAAGAGAGTCCCCGATGTCCCGAACGCGGGAAAGCTGCTGATGTAGTTGTAGTCGTTCAAGTTCACCTGGGTGGACGAGCCCGCGGCGGCCAGATCTGTTGAGTCGAAGTATGGAAAATCCCCTAAAAAGCGGTTTCCCAAGATCGCATCGGCGTTGCGGTCCGGCGTTGGCAGCGCCGCAAACGACCCCGATAGCGTGGCCACGACATCGGCTCCAGCCTCCTGAAAATTGATGACCAGACCAGCCGAACCCGTGCGGGGAAGGACGAACGTCAACATCACAGCACAGAGCGCGAGAGCCGTTTTAAAGTTCATAGTAATTCACACCTAGCCCCCCCCACTTCTTTGCACAAGCAAAAATTCAGGGCTTTTGCGCTCGATCCGGTCAGTGTTCTCACGCCATCGCACGAATGCAGCAATGTCCGCAGTCGATCGCTTCACCGCAAAAGATTGCCTTCTGCTTCCGCTCTGCCCCCGCACGCACGCTCAACCGCACACGGAGTCCGCTGTCAGGCGGACCGGCGCTTGCGCCAGCGCATGAAGGCCGCGCCGCCGACGAGCAGAGCCGCCGTCGCCCATGTGCCGGGCTCGGGGACGGCCGCGGAGGCGGCGGTGACCTTCAGATAAAGGTTTTGGGTGAAGGGACCGTTCCAATTGGCTCCGCTGTCGCCGGTGTCATAAGTTGGCGAAGTCACCACGTCCGTGGCATCCCAGTAGAGTTGGCCGGGGCTCGGAGGAAAGGGGTCATCCGGAATATCGGCCAGACCCGTGCCCGCCGCCACCAAGTAGTAGTTGGTGTCGGGGACCAGCGTGAAATTCAATCCGGAAACGGTGAGCAGACTCCCGTAGGTGCTGCCGAGATCCTGGGCCAAGCCCGTGTAGAGCGCCGCACCGACTTGCGCCCCGGGGCGACCGGAGATCCCCAGCGCGTCCCACACTTGGATTTCGAAGTTGCCGCTGGTGCCGTTCAGGTTCCACAGCCGCAGGGCCACCTCGCTGAGGACAAATCCCGAAGTCGTTGTCGAAAAAGACTGCGCGGACCACTGCGTGTTGCTCACCCCGTAGGACCCGTTGGGGGAACCGGCAGCGAGGTTGTCGAAGAGAATGATTGCCGCCCGCGCCGGCGCACCCGAGAGGGCCAGCGCGACGAGGAGAGGCAAAGCCCGGCGGAACACAGAAAGTTTGCCGGAAATGGCGGCAAAAGTGATCACGACCGAGGTGGCGAATGCGGGCAAGAACGGTGTATGCGTTTGCACTTGGCCTGTGAGGCTTCTCCCCCACCGAAGTCCAGGGCAAGGAAAAAAACTCCAGACAAAGATTGACCGTCATCGCCGACACACGTGCCATCAGCACCAATGAACCCGTGGATCCTCGCCGCCCGCCCGCGCACGCTCGGGGCCGCGGTCGTTCCTGTCTTGGCGGCCGCCGCGCTGGCTTTTGCTGCGGGCAGCCTCGATCCGTTGGTCGCCGTGCTGATTACCGCCTGCGCTGTGCTCATCCAGATCGCGACGAATTACTTCAACGACGCCATCGATCACGC
>CAYQMP010000435.1:0-1881 GCA_964418615.1 uncultured Chthoniobacter sp.
CGCATGCTGGCTGCCGCGCTCTCGACGCGCCGCGCGCGGCGCGTCCCCTACCTCGCCATCGGAACACCCGAGGAACTCGCGTCTTTCGAGAACTACTGCGACCGCATGGACTTCCACAATCCGGTGGTGCTGGCCGACCTCAATCTTCACGTGGTCGGGGATCTCATGGACGAGCAAGCCCGCGCCCTCAAGGTCTCGCCGCGTACCATCCTGCATGAAGCCGCCCGGGTCGAACCCGCCAAGAACGTCCACGGTGCGGCCCGCCGCGCGCAGGACTTCGAAGGCATTGTCCTGACCGATCCGCCCGAGCACTACCCGGCCGCCCTCCTCGAAAAGCTGGCCCGCCTCCACTTCCTCCGTATCCCCGTCTACAGCGAGGAAACATTCTTCAGCGAAATCTGGCGCAAGGAATCCGTCCACCGCCTCGACCACTCTTGGGCCATCCGGCAGAACTTCCAACTGGCCCGCCACTCCGCTTACCGTTACCTCAAAACGGCCGCCGACTACGCCCTGGCCGTCCTCCTCCTGCCCATCGCCATCCCGCTCATGGTTCTGGTGGCCTTGGCCGTGATCATCGACAGCGGCTTCCCCGTGTTTTACCGGCAGGAGCGCATCGGCCGCGGCGAGAAACGTTTCACCCTCCTCAAATTCCGAACCATGCACGTGCGCGAGCACGAGGACGATCCCTACACGCGCGACAAGGACAATCGCATCACCCGCGTTGGCCGCTTCCTGCGCTTGGTCCGTCTCGACGAACTCCCGCAAATCTTCAATGTCCTGCAGGGCGACATGAGCCTCGTCGGACCGCGCGCCGAATGGTCGCGCATCGTCGCCGACTACGAGACCAAAATCCCCAGCTACCACCTGCGCCACTTGGTCAAACCCGGCATCACCGGCTGGGCCCAAGTCAACTACCGCTACGGCTCCGGCCTCGACGACGCGATCGAGAAGCTGCGCTACGATCTCTACTACATCAAAAATTACTCCCTCGTCCTCGACATCGAGATCCTCCTCAAGACCATCCTCAAAGTCTGCTCCTTCGGCGGCAAATAGGCCGCGCCGCGGTCTGCGCACGCCTTTCTCCGTGCCCTCCGCCCTCCCTGCGGTTAGCTTGTCCCGCTTCTGCGCATGACGCTTCTCCGCAACCTCTGGCCTTGGCTCGCCGCCGCGCTGAGCGGACTTCTTCTCGTCCTCTCTTTTGCCCCGTTCGACCAAGCATGGCTCGTCTGGATCGCCCTTGCGCCGCTCATCGCCGCCATCTGGTTCGGACCGGTTCATCCCCGCCACCCCCTCCTGCGCAAGGCCGAACTCGGTTACCTCACCGGTCTCGTCTACTTCCTCGGCTCTCTTTCATGGCTGACCACCGTGACCACGCTCGGATGGTTCATGCTCTGCCTCTACCTCGCCCTCTACCCCGCGGTCTGGGCCGGGATCGTCTTTCTCATCGCCACGCCGCGGGAGGATCCTTACTCGTTCCGTTCCGTCTGGCTCAGTTCGCGCCGCAACCTCCTCACCGGCTTTCTCGCCGCCGCGGCGTGGGTCGGCCTGGAATTCCTCCGCAGCCACGTCTTCACCGGATTCGGCTGGAATTCCCTCGGCATTGCCCTGCACCAAAACGTCCCGCTCATCCAACTCACCTCCCTCACCGGCGTGGGCGGACTCTCCTTCCTCGCCGTCCTGTCGTCCGCCATCGCCGTGGCCACCGTGCGTCGCCTCATGGTCGAGGCGCGCGGCGGCAAAATCCGCGCTCATTTCGATTTCACCCTGACCATCGCGCTCATCGTCGCCGCGTTTGGCTACGGACTTCGCCAATTCGGGGATCCCGGGGAAACCGCCAACCTGCGCATAGCTGCAGTCCAACCGTCCATCCCGCAGGACGAA
>CAYQMP010000436.1:0-1880 GCA_964418615.1 uncultured Chthoniobacter sp.
TCATCAGGGCTTTGGAATCCACGCCGCCGGACATGATGCGGCCCTTGCCGGGCTGCAGGTTATTGTAGCCACGGGCCAGACGGGTGATGCTGTCGAGGAGGATAACCACGTCCTTGCCGAGCTCGACCAGACGCTTGGCCCGCTCGCTGACGAACTCCGCCAGCTGCGTGTGCCGCTGGGGCGACTCGTCGAAGGTCGAACTGTAGATATCGGCATCGATGGAACGGCGCAGGTCGGTTACTTCTTCCGGGCGTTCGTCGACCAAAAGCAGGATCAACTTGACGTCGGGCGAGGTCGACCGAATCGCTTGCGCGATATGTTTCATCAAGATCGTCTTGCCGGTGCGCGGCGGGGCCACGATGAGGGCGCGCTGCCCTTTGCCCAGAGGGGCGATGAGGTCGACGGCGCGCGTGCTGAGGGTCGGCTCTTTGACCGCCTCGAGCATGATGCGCTCCTGCGGGAACAGCGGGGTCAGTTTGTCGAAAGGCGTGAGTGGCTGCCATTCGGCGGCGGGAATGTCTTCGATCGTGGCGATGCTTTCGAGCCCGCAGTAGCGGTCGCGTTCCCCGGGTGCGCGCAGGGTGCCGGTCACTTGCAGGCCGGTCTGCAGCCCGAATTGACGGACGAGACTGATCGAGACGAAGAGATCGTCGGGACCGGCGGCGAAGTTGTAGCGCGGCCAGCGGACCATGGCATGGTCGCCGAGATCCTCGATCATGCCGATGGCGGTGATGTTCGCACCCGCAGCCAAAAGAAAGCGGGCAAGATCGAAGACCAGATGCCGCTTCGTGCCGTCCGGGCGCACCCGCAACTGGTAGCGCTCAAGCAGTCCGGCCAGTTCGGCGTGGGAGAGACTTTGAATGCGGTCGAGGTCCACCGCAAAGCCCGCGACCGAGGCGGCATCTTTTGGGAAATCGGTTGCTGACGCGTGGGCCTGTCCGGCTGCGGCGGTCATCGGTTCTGTTGCTGTCGGAGTGGAAGACATTCGAGAAGAAGGTCCGCTTGGCGGGCGAGCGCCCCCAAGGTGCCATCGTTCCAGACTACGGAAGTGGCACGGCGTAATTTCTCTACCATTGGCCACTGGCTGGCAAGCATCGCTTCAACTGCCTCGGGCTCTACGCGGCGGGCGGCGATTCTCTTTCGTTGGATCGAGGCGGAGGCAGCCACCACAATAGAGGCATCGAAATGGCTCTCTCCGGAGGTTTCGAAGAGGAGGGGAATGTCGGCGAGGAAATCGCGGCCGGCCGTCAGACAGTCCACACGCTGTTCCTGCCAGCGCGAGCGCACGGCGGGGTGGAGGATGCTCTCCAACAGCCGCTTGGCCTCCAGGTTCGAAAAGACGAGTGGGCGCAGCGCGGCTCGGTCCACTTGGCCCGAGGCGGTTATCACGCCATCCCCGAAGGCGGCAGCCACGGCGGAAATGATGCCTTGATCCGAGGAGAGCAAATCGTGCACGCATCGGTCGGCATCGAACACCTCAAAGCAATGGCGCTCGGCCAGAAGGCGCCCGAATGTGGTCTTCCCGGTGGCGATTCCGCCGGTCAAAGCGATAAGCATGGCAAATTCTGCAGGAAACTCCGTTCCCGTCGCCAGGGCGCGGCGGGCTACTTTTGCCGGAAACCCTTGGATGTCATGCCGGGACGTTCGAGATCTGGCGGCAGTCCGAGTGGCTCGACGATCTCCTCTTGATCCGAGTCATCTTCCGGACGCAGAAGTTGTCCTGCCGCATCCATCAGTCGCGCGGTGACAAAGACGATAAGGTTGCTTTTGATCTTCTGTTCGACTTCCGAGCGGAACAGCGCGCCAGCCAAGGGCACATCCCCGAGAATGGGCACCTTGTCGTTGATTTTCTGCACGTCTTCACGGATGAGTCCTCCAAG
>CAYQMP010000437.1:0-1874 GCA_964418615.1 uncultured Chthoniobacter sp.
GCCCAGCGGACCGCTGCCTTTCTGGTTGGGGCGAGCGGACGGCTGAGCCAGCCGTCCCTACCGAGGGTGCCGAAAAGTCAAAAAACTTTTCGGGATTGGTATTGGAGGCCAGCCGTCCATACCGGGCGAAGAGTTCGCTTCCGGCGGCGATGGTGCTCGCGGCCTTTGTTTTGTTCATGGCGGGCGAGGTGCGCGCGCAGTTCACTTTCGCGGAGGACGTGGCGAGCAACTACAACGGAGGTGGCGGCGAGCCGACTTTCGGGACCGGTGGCAATGGCGGCTACGGATTCGATGCGTGGAGCTTTACCACTGGGGGTAATGCGGGGGGCTTTGTCGGCAATCCGGCAGACGGCGGGATCGGTGGCATGAGCACGGAATCGTTCGGTCTTTTTGCCAATCCCACGAATTCCGGGAATTTCATCGATGCGGACCGCAACTTGTCCAGCGCCCTGCAGATCGGCGACACCTTCTCCTTCGATTGGGGCGTAAACTTCGATGCCGACGGCCCGGGGAGCAAAGGTTTCAATCTCTATGTCGACGGGGTGGAGGTTCTCGATGTCACCATGGCCGGGAGCGAGACGATCACGGTGAACGGAACCAACACCGGCTTCACCTACGGGACCAACGTGATGACGTGGAGTTTCCATTACGCCGATGCCACCACGCTGGTGGTCACAGCCAACGATCGCGACGGCAGCGGAACCTACAGCAATAGTTTCACGGTCACGGGCGGGATCGATGCCTTCCGCTGGTATGCCGAGCAACTGAACAACACCAGCTTCACCGACCAGCGCCAGCCTTACTACAACAACCTGCTGGTCACCAATTCGGGGGTCTATGATGTGGCGACGGAGCGGACGGAATCGCGCTACCTCACAGGATCGGGAAACTTGGCTAAAATCGGCAACGGCACGCTGACTATCGCGGGGACCTCGAACAATTTCACCGGAACCGTCGGCATCACCAACGGTGCCATTCGCGCGACGACCGACAGCGCCCTCGGCGCGACAAACGGCGGCACCACGGTGGAGAGCGGCGCGACACTCGAAGTCTCCGGCGGCATCACCTTGGCCGATAATATAACCATCACAGGCAGCGGGGTGGATGGCGGTGGGGCCATTCGCAGTCTTGGTGACGGCGAGAACACGCTGACCGGCACGATCACCCTCGGCGGAAATGCGAGGATCAATGCGGATTCGCCGACCGGCGGAGTCATAGCACTGTCTTCTCTCGGTTCGTCGGACTTCACCATCGACGAAGGATTTACCGAGTTGAGTTACGTTCAGGGCGGCTCATCACTACTTCTGACCAATGCCGTCAATGGAGATCCGCTTTTCGGATTCTTTGATAGTGCCCAAGATTGGAATTCCTACAGCAATTTCGGCTTGAGCATGAGCGTTAGCGGAACCAATCCAAACATTGGCTACAGCCTCGAGTTCCTCGACAGCGACTTTGCCACGGTGGCCAGCTACACGGGGAGTTTGGCCGGTATCGGCAACGAAGGCGGAATTTCCCTTTTCAGTCTCCAGAGCGGCGGTGTGGACCTGTCTTCGGTCGGGTCGATATTTTTTACTTGGGCCGGTAGTGGCACGGATTTCGGCGCGACGGTGAGCAATGTCGTTGTCCTTCCCAGCAGCGGCCTGACACTGAGTGGCGCCGTGCAGGCAGGGAACAATGTCCTGCAACTCGGGGCAGATGGTCCGACGGTCGAGGGTTTGGGTGGAAATATGACAATCAGTGGAGCCATCAGCGGGTCGGGTGCATCCTACGGCGGCAGCACTACCACTCTGGTCAAGGACGGGGTCGGCACACTTACGCTGTCCGGCCCGAACACCTACACGGGAGACACTTATCTGGAAGAAGGAGCCATACGT
>CAYQMP010000438.1:0-1873 GCA_964418615.1 uncultured Chthoniobacter sp.
GTCACGGAATAGGACACGGCGTTGATGAGCATGGTGCTGCTCAGGGTGATGTGCATGGCCGAGAGCAGGTAGGCGCGCGGACCATCGACCGTGTTGGCCCATCCGAGGTAGACGGACCCGGCGTCACTGTAGGGCAGGACATTGTTGTAGAAGGCCGTGTCGGCCAAACCCAACTGCGTGGCCATTTGCGCGGCGGTGGTATTGTTCGAGGTGTTGCCGCCACCATTGGCGCCGGCGACGACCACAGCGCGTGTTTGCGTTCCAGACAGCAAAAGCACTGCTGCCAAAAGCCGGAACGACAAATTCATAACCCTAAGATCCTCAACAGCCATCGACTTTCAAGCGCAATGATCTTGCGCGAACCGTGACTGCTCCCCCACGCTCGGGCCGATGGTGAAAATCGAGATCAATTACGAAGGCGGCCTGCGCTGCGCTGCGACGCACGGGCCATCCGGGCAGGAACTGCATACCGATGCTCCGGTCGACAACCACGGACGGGGCGAGTCGTTTTCCCCGACCGACTTGGTGGCCACCGCGCTGGGGAGTTGTATGGCCACGATCATGGGCATCGTCGCCGACCGGCATAAGATCGACCTGCGCGGGATGGCCATCGAGGTGACAAAGGTGATGTCCGCGCAGGCACCGCGCCGGATCGCCAAGCTGGAAACGGTGATCAAAGTGCCTTTGCCGTCCGATCACCCGCAACGGGTTCTGCTGGAAAATGCCGCACTGACTTGTCCGGTGCACCAGAGCCTGCATCCCGAGATTGAAAAGCCGGTGGATTTCCAGTGGGTGGGGTAAAGGCACCGACGCTCATAGAGCGCCGCTACAAGTTTTCGTCGGGGTGTGGCGGCAGTCTGTGACCGTCGCTGCCGAAGACCAAGGGCACAGAACACCTCCGCGATCTCGGTGCCCCTGCGGTAGTATTGTGATCAGGCGGGTTCTCGGGCATGCTCGCGGACATGCGCATCGTCCGTCCGCGTGACAATAACTACGCCCGATTTCTGAAGTCGCTCGACCGTCGTGCAGCGGCGGCGCCCGAGGTCGAGAAGACAGTGCGAAGCATCGTCACGGCTATCGAAAAAGAAGGCGACGCGGCGCTGATCCGGTTCACACGAAAATTCGGCGGACCGGCGCTGACCCCGGCGCAGCTGCGCGTGCCGGCGCGGGAATTGTCCGCGGCGTGGAAGTCGCTCGATGCGCCGACGCGGCGGGCCCTGCAGGCAGCGCACCGCAACATCGGAGCCTTCGCACGGAAGAGCCTGCGGAGGAACTGGTCGGCCCGCAACGCGCAGGGTGCACGCGTCGGCGAGCGCTTTGATCCTTTCCAGCGTGTCGGGATCTACGTCCCGGGCGGCACGGCGCCGTTGGTTTCCACCGCCTTGATGACCTGCACGTTCGCCGCCGCGGCGGGTGTGCCGGAGATTGTGGCCGTCACGCCGGCGGGGTCCGACGGCAAAATCAGCAAGGAACTGCTCGCTGCGCTGCATCTGGCCGGGGCGACGGAAGTCTACCGCGTCGGCGGCGCGCAGGCCGTGGCCGCGCTGGCCTGCGGCACCAAAAGCATCCGCCCGGTGGCGAAAGTTTTCGGTCCGGGCAACAGCTACGTGGTCGAGGCCAAGCGCCAGCTCTTCGGTCGTGTCGCTGTCGATCTTCTCCCGGGTCCGAGCGAGATTCTAGTCATCGCCGACCGCACGGCCAATCCGGCGTGGGTCGCGGCCGACTTGCTGGCCCAGGCCGAGCACGGGCGCGACAGCGTGGCCCTCTTGTTGACCGACTCGGAGGCGATGCTCGAAGCGGTGGCGCGCGAGATCGACAGGCAGGCCGCCACCTTGCCGCGCGGAGACATTTTGAAAAATTCCCTGCGCGGATC
>CAYQMP010000439.1:0-1873 GCA_964418615.1 uncultured Chthoniobacter sp.
GAGGCATAACCGACGCGAGCCAATCCGAACCCGCCCCTGTGCTTGCATCCTGCATGTCGGTCAGCGCGCCGGACATGTTGGACAGCATGGCGACGAAGTTCTCATGCTTTGCAATCGCTGGGTCGGCGGCGATGTTTCCGGCCTTGCCAAACTCGGCGAAGAACTGCTCGGCTCCCGCCAGCATCCAGGTCCACAGAATACCAAACCGCCGCTTCATCGACTCGCCGCGCTGCTCCATGCGGCTCATCGCCGCGTCGGTTCCGGTCACCATCTTGTCGAAGGCTTCCTGTGCCGCGCCGGAGGACTTCGCCATCGCGCCAAGCGCGGCAGACAGCTTGTCGGTGTTCGCGGCCAGCAACGCCACCGCCGACGCCGACTGTCGGCTGATCCCTGCGCTCACGATGTCGTCGAGCGTCTTGCCCTTGAAGCGGTTGATAAGCTCGAATAGGTTTGTGCCTTCCTGCGCCGACGCCATCAGGGCCGCACGCAGAGAGGTCATCGCCCGCTCGGGCTTTTCGACCTGGACCAGCGCAGCCAGCACGCCCGCCATTTCTTCGAGAGACAAACCGGCGGCGCGTGCCGTCGGGGCAAGCGCGCCGATGTTCTGCGACAGCTCGGCGAAGTTGATCTTGCCGAGCTTGACGATCTTGAACAGGATGTCCGAAACCTTGCTCGCCGACTCAGCCGACAGGCCGTAGGCGTTCATAACGGTAGTCAACCCGTCAACGGCCACCGACGTATCGGTGAGGCCACCAACGGCGGCGCGGGCGGCAACGTCCAAGACAGACAACGCCTTCGACGCATCCACGCCAGCGGACAGGATGTCGTACAATCCCTTTGAAAGCACATCGACCGACTGACCGTACTGCACCGACATGGCCTCAAGCGCAGACCGGTACTGGCCCATCATCGGCATCGTGGACTTGTCCAGCATCGTACTGACGCCAGCGAGCCCTTTTTCAAACGAACGGGCCGACTCGCCCATCCTGTTGAGGCCACGGATGGCAAAATAGGCGGCGGCAACCTTCCCGCCAACCGCCATCATCTTCTGCATCGATGCAATCTGTGCGCGCAGACCGCCGACGGCCTTCTTGCCTCGACCGGCGGCTTTCTCCAGAGACGACGAGTCGCCACGGAACCGCGTATAGAGTGTTGCGAATGCGCCCATTTATCGCCTCGATTGCCGCATCTTTTCCATCATCGCCTTCTGCGCCCGCCAATCCGGCTTTTCACGCTTCTCGCCGGGAAGGAAGTCAACCGCAGAAAACCCCTTGCTGCCGCTCGCCAGTTGCAGATTGGCGAGAGTTGCGAACCCGATTGCGTTAGTCCACTCGGGCTGATAAAGCCCCATCTCGTAGGCCACCCGCCACTCCTGAAGCTCCCGGCAGTCTACTCGGGCAAGCATTTCTCGGACTGTGCAGCCGAGTCGTCCTGCGAGCCAGAGGTAGAACCGCCGTCTGGAGTGGCGGTTTCGGAGTTTTTTACTACCGCCTCCTCGTCCTCTTTGCCTAGGCCATTGATGCGGTTGACCGCCGCCACGACGCGATCCAGCGCACGAACCGACTTGGCCCCGAGCACCTTCACATCCGCGTCGCTGAACAGCCGTTTCCCGGCATCGTCGCAGATACACGCCGCCGCCATCTTGGCGTGGTAATCCTGCAAGTCGCGCCGCCCGTCGAGCACTTCGGCCATCTGCGCGTCGGCCTCAGTGCCTGTGAGCGTGCGCACGTACACGCTGCCGCCCCACTCGGGGACTTCTACAAGCTCCCTCGGCAGGTCGTCAGCGGCTAGAATCTGGTCGCGTGTCAGCATCGTCTCTCCCTTGCGTCCGCTACTTCGTGTAGGACACGGACCCGGCGACCTTGACCGTCAC
>CAYQMP010000440.1:0-1872 GCA_964418615.1 uncultured Chthoniobacter sp.
CGGTCGGCGATGGCTTGCGCGATGGCACGGACATCGCCCGAGGGGATCCATTCGATGCCGTAAAGCGCGCGGCGCTGCTGGAAGGTGCGCTCGGCGAGGGGATTTCGCGCCTTGCGGTAGACCGCGGCGAGGCGCAGTCCGATGTCCGGCGCCCAGCGCAGGAACGGTTCCCACGAACCGAGGTGCACGCCGCAAAGGATCAGGCCGCGATCGCCCGCCAATTCCAACAATTCGGCATAGTTGTCGAACTCGAATTCCATGCCGTGCGAGAAGCCGCTTTCAAGGTAACTGGCCAAATGGTTTTCCATGGCCAGCAGGGCGAGCTTCCGGCGTTGCGCCTCGTCGAGGTTCGGACCGAAAACCAGCTCGAGATTTTTCAGCGACCATTGCCAATCTTGGCGTAGCGCGGTGCGGAAGACCGGAAGGAGTGAAGCGAGTCGCTTCCGCGCGGAGACAATGTCGCGTCCGAGCAGGAATTTCTCCATGGCCCGCAGGGCCAGCCACTCGACATAAAATCCGGCCGAAACGCCGTCGGATTCGTTGTCCGCGGGAACCTCCAAACTCGCCGCAGCCTGCGGGGTTTGCAGGGAGGCGGTTGCGGGACGCACGGCTGAAGATGGCGAAGGCTCTTCCGCGACGGCAGGGGGCGCAGAAGTGGTGCTGATCAGTTGGAGCAGTTTTCCGGCAAGGTCTTCGAGGGTTGTATCGGCCGCGATCCAGCCCTGCGGCAGCGACACGGCGAAGCGGCGTTCGATGCGAATGACTGTCTCGATGGAAATGAGCGAGTCCAGACCGAGGTCTTTGAGCGGTGCGGTGCGCTCGATGCTTGCTTCGGGCAGGCGGAGAATCTCGGACAGTTGGGCGGCGAGATCCGCGGTCATGGCATCGAGCCGCTCCGTCGTCGGCAGCGACAAGATCGCTTCCCTTGCGCTCTTGCCGCCGACCGCCGTCCCTGATGCGGAGGAGGCCACCAACTCCTGCAGGCGCGGTGCATCCGCACCGAGGCCGAGTCCCGCGGCATCCTCCCACCGGATGCGTGCCACCATGGCTTCGCCCGCACCGGAGCGCATGATCTGTCCGAGGGCGGCGGTCGATTCCGCCGCGGTCATGCCTCCGAGTCCGCGGCTTTCGAGCAGGCTGGCAATCTCGGCGTGGTCGGCCACGTGTCCCGCGTCGGAGAGTGCTCCCCAGTGAACAACCAGCGCGGGCTTGCCTTCCGCGCGGCGCCGGGCGGCGAGGCCTTCGAGGTAGGCATTCGCCGCGGCATAGCCGGCTTGTCCGGCATTGCCGAGCACTCCGGCCACGGACGAGTAAAGGACGAAAAAGTCCAGATCGAGACCGGCGCTGCAGGCGTCGAGATGACAAGCGCCTGCGCATTTTGCGCCGAAGGATCCCCGCAGATTTTCCGCGTCGGCATTGGCCAGGGTTGCGCTTTCGTAGCGCGTGGCGGCGTGGATGATGCCGCGCAGCGGCGGCATGCTGTTCTTGATGTCGACCAAAAGTTTTTCCACCGAGTTGCGTTCGGCAAGATCAGCGGCGAAGACGCGGGTCTCGACGCCGGACGCTTGCCAGCGCTGCAACGCGGATGACAGCGCCGAGGACTGCTGGTTGCCCCGTCCGACGAGGGCAAGATGCCGTGCCCCGTGCGAAATCATCCAATCGGCCGTGGCCAATCCGAAACCGCGGACACCTCCGGTAACAAGGTAAGTCGCATCCGCGCGGAAGGGTGGCGCGAGCTTTTCCGGCGGTTCCGAGGGAGGCGGGACCTCGAGCACGAGTTTTCCGAGATGCGTCCCTTGGGCCATTTCGCGCAGGGCCGCGGGTGCTTCTTCCAAGGGAAACGCCCGATGGGGCAGGGGTTTGATTTCTTTC
>CAYQMP010000441.1:0-1859 GCA_964418615.1 uncultured Chthoniobacter sp.
GGTTGAGCTGCGAGAACAGGTCGGCCCCGAACTGCTTGACCGCAGACCGACGCATGACAAACTCGCCAGGGGCCAGCATCGCGGGCACGGTGTCCGAACCTCGGGACATGCCGCCGGCGGCCATGTATTGCGGGACCAGGCCACCCTTGGCGCCGTACCATTCCTTCGGCCAGCCGCCAGGCGGGCGACCGTCAGGGAAATTGAACCGCGTCGTGATGGTGATTTCCTTGCCCTGCAGCCTGTCAATCTGCCGCTGCAATCCAGACACATCAACACCGAGCTCATCTAGATCGGCAATCAACGCTTGGAAAGGCTCAAGCAAAAGGGCGCGAGTGCTCGGGTCCATCTTGGCGTTCTTGAAGGCGTCCTCAAGTCTGCCTAGCCCTTGCGAGGCTACTGACGCGCGGCTTGCCAGAGTTGTCTGCGCCTCAGAATATGCGGCGGTCTCTTTGACCAAGTTTAGCAGGACATCGAAGTTGTCTTTGCCCTGCTCGCCAAAGATGTTGACGGGGACGTTCGTTCGCTTGAATGCCCTGCCAACCTCGTCGATGGCTTGCCTAAAGTCCACGACTTGCTCGGTCTTATTGATGGCAGCCGCAAAGAGGTCAAACTTTTCCGCTGCGTCCTCGGCCGCTTCAGCAGACTCGGTCGTCGTCTGGCCTAGTTCGTCGACGGTAGTGACGGCTCCTCGAGCCGCGTCACTCGCGCGAACGAGCGCGTCGCGGTAGTCGCCGTGCGACTCTGCCGCTGTTTCGGTGATAACGCCAAGTTCCTCAAGTTGGTCGGCAATGTCGGAGATGAGTTCAAGGTGGGTGTTCCACACAGGCGAACTGAGGAAGCCGTCAATGAATTGACCGTAGGCAGATTCGCTGTCGCCCAGTGCTGGGGCGACAAGTTCTAGGATCTTGACGAGGTCAGCGAAACCGTCTGCTTGCTGCCCCACCCAATTTCCTACGCTGGCGGCGACCGGCTGCAATGTCTCCAGCGCTTCGACAAGTCCATTGGCGCCGTCAGTTGCACCGCTGAAGCCGTCAATGAATCCTTGGCCTAGTGACTCTTGCAGGTCACCGAGCGCAGCGGAAATGGCGTTTACGCGCCCTTGGAATGTTTGTCCTGCTCGAGCGGCCTGCCCGCGGAATGTCTGCGAAAGTTCGCGGGTGATGACGTCAAGATCCTTTGACTTGACGGCGGCATCTGACAGGGGAACACCGAGGCGACGCAAAGCGGTGGTTTGCCCAATGGCGGCTTTTGACAATGCCTCAGTGATGGTGCGCAGATCACGACCAGAGCCAGCACTGACATCGAGGGCGAGGCTAAGCAGGTTTTGGGCGTCTGTCGCATCTTGCGTAGCGTTGACCAGCGTAATCATCGCGGGTCGGAGTTCGCCGTCTGCAATACCAGTCGTGCGCTGCATGCCCGCGATGAATGTCTCCACCTGGGGCATTGCCATGGCGTCGCCCGCGTTGGTCAAGGCTTGCTCTAGAGCATTGAGAGCCTTTTCTTCCTCAGCGGCAGCCCTGACAGCGTCAACGCCTACCTTGATGGCGAATGCCCCCGCAGCGGCACCCGCAATGGCAAGCGACGGGCCAAGCCGCCCGCGTATTACGCCAGCAAGTTTGTTCATGGGGCCGCCAGCTTGGCCGGCCTGCTTCTTCAAGCGGTCGAGGTCACGCTGCGCTGCGGCAAGGCTTTTGCCGTCGTATTGGCCGACGAGTTCGGCGCCGCGACGGCCGCGGTCGCTGCGATCGAAGATGACCGCAAAGAGGAGCGGAAGGATCCCGAGGACGAGTGCCGTGTTGACGATGGGCCCGCGGAAGAAGTGGTTGAACACCGAATGCGTTATAGCGGCGATCGCGAGC
>CAYQMP010000442.1:0-1858 GCA_964418615.1 uncultured Chthoniobacter sp.
TGCCCGGGCCGCTGGAAGCCGCGGAGGAGAAAGTTTTGGAAGCCATTTGCCATGAAGTCCGGATCAACGATTGACGGCGTCCTGCTTATCGACAAAGCGCCGGGAATGACCTCGCACGACGTGGTCGCCATCACGCGCCGCGTCCTCAACACCCGCAAGGTCGGCCACTGCGGCACGCTCGATCCGCTGGCCACGGGGTTGCTCATCATCACCATCGGCCGCGGGACGAAGATCCAGGATCTCCTCATGAGCGAGGACAAGGAATACGTTGGCACCATCCGGCTTGGTCAGACCACGAGCAGCCAGGATGCCGATGGCGAGATCACGGGAGAGCAGCCGGTTCCGGACCTGACCCGCGAGCAGATCGATGCGGCCTTCGGCCAATTCCAAGGCGACTTTTACCAGACGCCGCCCATGGTCTCGGCCATCAAGAAAGACGGTGTCCCTCTCTACAAATTGGCCCGCCAAGGGAAGACGATCGAGCGCGAGCCGCGACTGGTCCATGTCTACGGCCACGAACTGCTCAACATCGCGCTGCCCGAAGTGGAGTTCCGCGTGGTCTGCAGCAAGGGTTTTTACGTGCGCACCTACGCGCACGACATCGGACAAATCCTCGGCTGCGGCGGACACCTCAAAGCCTTGCGTCGCACGGCCTCGGGCAAGTTCCGCGTCGACGGCGTCCTAACCGTGGAGGAACTGCGCACGCTGCCGCTGGAGCAGATCAAGGAGCGCGTCATGACCTTGCCCGACGTTTCCCGCCTCCGCGGGGTGTAAGCCTCATGGAGGTTCTGCACGATCTGGCCGGACTGCAGTTGCTGCGCGGTCCGGTCTATCTGGCCATCGGGATTTTTGACGGCGTCCATCGCGGACATCAGGCGCTGATCGAGGAAGCGCAAGCCGACGCCGAAAAGAGCGGGGGCACGGCTGTTGTTATGACCTTCGAGCCGCACCCCATGATGTTTTTCCAGCGTGCCGAACCGCCGCTGCGGCTCTCCAGTCCGCGCCACAAAGAACTGCTCCTCGCCCGCCAAGGGGTCACGCACCTTGCCGTGCTCCCGTTCGAGGCCGCGCGGGCCGGACAAACGGCCGAGGAGTTTGTCGAGGATTTGCGCGCCGCCTGCCGTCCGCTCGGCGGCATCGTGGTCGGTGCCGATTGGAAATTCGGCAAAGGCCGCGGCGGCGATGTTGCCTTGCTCAAGAAGTTGGGAGGGTTCGAAGTGGACGGCATCCCTGCGGTCACCGTCGACGGTGAAGTCATTTCCAGCACCGCCATCCGCCTCGCCATCGCGCGGGCCGATCTGGCCTTTGCCGAAAAGGCCTTGGGGCGTCCGTATGCCGTCCTCGGCACGGTGGTTCCGGGACAGAGGAAAGGGCACGCCTTGGGGTTCCCCACGGCCAACATCGATACGGCCGGTCTGCAACTGCCGCCCGACGGCGTCTACGCGGTGCGGGCGAGCATCGGGGACAAATCTTTCGAAGGGATCGCGAATCTCGGAGTCCGCCCGACCATGTCTCACGACGCCAAGCGTGTGCTCGAAGTGCACCTGTTCGATTTCGACGGCGATCTCTACGGGATGGAAGTCGAAGTCGAATTCCTGCGCTTTGTCCGCGGGGAAAAGAAGTTCGCCTCGGTCGATGACCTGCTTGAGCAGATAGCGCGCGATATTGTGGCGGTGCGGTAAGGTCCCTTTACGATAAGGGCCCGCGACCGACTCCGCTACCAACCGAACTACTCCGGAATCGGCACGGGCTCGAGGTTCCAGATGTCTTTGGCGTATTCGGCGATGGTGCGGTCGCTGGAGAACTTGCCGACGCGGGCGGTGTTGAGCACGGCCATCTTGCCCCAGCGCGGCTTGTC
>CAYQMP010000443.1:0-1858 GCA_964418615.1 uncultured Chthoniobacter sp.
GAAAAGTTGCCCCGCGACAGTTTTGCCCTGCCGCATCGTCTCGTGACGGCGAACGAATCATGCGTTCGCCGCAAGGCCGGACATCTGCAAGATCACAAGCTGCGCGAGATCCGCGATCGGGTCTGCGCTTTTGTCATGGCGTGAAGATGCGCTGTTCGCCGGCTTTGCGCAGGTATTCGGCTTTCCACATGGCTTCGATCATGGACGGAGGACGCCACTCCTCGACGCGGCGGTAACCGCCCATGACGAGTTCGCTGAGCGCGATCTCGGGGTCCTTGTGGAACCATGTCGGGCGCGGCGGGATGCGGCTGTTGAAGGGATCGAATTCCATGCCTTCCATTTTACCCGCCGGCCAACACCTCGCCAAACCGCCCCTGCGTCATAGCAATACCCCCGGCTGACATATGGACAAATGGCAATAAGTCCATACGTCACCACCCCCGCACCCCGCTACCTACCTCAACCACACCCGCCGTGCCTTCGCCCCCCGCCAAGAGCTCAGGCTTTGCTCTTTGCTTTCCATCCGAGTCTATACCGCCCTCGCTGACAGTTGGACAATTGGCAAATTATCAAACTGTTAACCCGTGAGCAAGGACCTGAATCCGCATTTACGGCTGCAGTCCGTGTGGGTTTCCTGAAGTGGTGTGGCTTGAGTCTGACGCGGTCTCTGCTACTTTGACTTCCATGGCCGCCACAACAGTGATTCAAGCCGAGTTACCGCCGGAATTGACGGATCGTGCGCGGTCATTTGTCGAGGAAGGTTGGGCGGCGGACATGAACGAGTTGCTGGCCGAGGCGCTGCGCCGCTTCCTCGAGTCCCACAGCGGGGATCTGACTGAAGCGATGATACAGGAAGACGTGAATTGGGGCCTGCATGGCAAAGGCTGAAGGCTTCGCCAAGGTTGTTGTTTGCGACGCGGGTCCGCTGATCCATTTGGACGAATTGGACTGCCTCGATCTACTCGGGGATTTTCCCGAGGTGCTTGTCCCCGAAGCCGTTTGGCGCGAAGTGCTGAAACACCGGCCGTCGGCATTGGAAAGGAAGGCTGTGATTTTGGTGCGCGTCACGCCTTCAGGCGAGCCAACGGCACCTTTGTTGCGCGGCCTTTTCGAAACGATGAGCCTCCATCGCGGCGAGCAGGAGGCCCTGGCCCTCGCCACGAAGCACGAGGATGCTCTTCTTCTCACCGACGACACGGCGGCAAGACTGGCCGCGGGCGTCCTCGGCCTCGGTGTTCATGGCACGATCGGCATGTTGATCCGTGCCATCCGCCGTGCCCAACGCACCAAGGAACAAGTGCTGGAATTGCTCGGTGCAATCCCCGCCAAGTCTACGCTTCACCTCAAGCGCTCATTCCTCGCCACGATTATAAATCAAGTCGAGCACGAGGCTTGATGATACGGCGCTCGGAAGCGGGATGCTCTTAGGCTTTGCCATCTACTCGTCTTCCGGTTTGAGCGCTTTGCGCA
Organism: uncultured Chthoniobacter sp.; assembly: GCA_964418615.1. Classification (GTDB taxonomy): domain Bacteria; phylum Verrucomicrobiota; class Verrucomicrobiia; order Chthoniobacterales; family JACTMZ01; genus JACTMZ01. The sequence goes on from CAYQMP010000443.1 coordinate 1,471, forward strand.
AAAGCGGATCCGCAACCACCGAGTAGATATCGTCTTCGTCCGCTGGCAGCTTGGCTGTTGCCTCAAGGAATTCCCTCTCGAAGCGTGAGTTTGAGGCAATGGTCTGCGCACAGTCTTCGTCGCTCGCGCAGAACAGTCCCCGGATCTTTTTCCAAGGAATGCGGTCTTTGGTGAAGTCGATCTGGAAGAGGGTGTCCACGGGCGCCCAGTCCTCCACCAACCAGCAAGCCGCCTGCTTGTCCCATTGCATCTCCCAAGTGGCTATGACCTGCCGCGTAGCTTCGCCTGCCGATGCGTGTTGTGTTGGACACCAGCGTGTTGGTCGCCGCCGCCCGGTCACGGAGGGGAGCCTCCAATGCCTTGCTTGAGCTCTTGCCTTGCGAGGAAT
>CAYQMP010000444.1:0-1856 GCA_964418615.1 uncultured Chthoniobacter sp.
TACTACCTCCCCCCTCTTGTGCCTCTTCGCGGCCATTCTCCGCCATCTACCCCCCTACCGAGCCGAAGCGCAGCGAAGACAGCGTGGGCCGCAGCCGAGGGCAAACACCGGTCTACTGAAACACCGCCCACTCGCCTCGCCTGTCCCCCGCCTCCCCCACTCCCGCCTTCCTTTCGGCACTTGGTCCCGCCACAATCGCCCCAATGGATGTGCCAAGCGCAGCCGCAGACAGTCAGCACGACACTCCCCCGCTTTCCCGCGCCGTCATCCTCGCCGTCCTCGCCGCCTCGCTCATGGTCGGCGCCTTCGCCATCAGCAACCAGAGCTATTGGATCGACGAAGCCACCTCACTCATCGTCGCCACGGCCCGCGATCCCGCGGAAGCATGGAAATACGCGCAGGCCGTCAGCGGCTCGACCATCCAGATGCCGCTCTACCACGTGTATCTTTATGCGTGGCACAAACTCTTCGGCTCGGGCGAATGGGCCATGCGCGCCTCGAACCTGCCGTGGTTCGTCCTGGGCCAGCTCGCCTTTCTGCTTCTCCTTCGCCACCGGCCGAAACTCGCCCTGCTCTCCTGCGTGCTCGCCGCGGTCAGTCCGACCATCTGGACCTACCTCGACGAAACACGGCCCTACGCCATGCAATACGCCGCCGCTTGCTGGCTGGTCGCCGGTCTTGTCCGCTCCTCCTTCGCGCAAACTCCACCCCCCGTGCGAGGCTCCGCGGTGGCCTTGGCCATTGCCCTGGTTGTCCTCTTCGCCTCCAGCCCACTCGGGGCCGTCTGGGCAGGCGGCTTCCTCGCCGCCTTTCTCTGGCTCTGGTTTTCCGGTTCGCCGGCGGAGCGGAACGAATTCGCCGCCGGCTCATCCGGCTTGCGCAGCGGACTGATTTTCGCAGCCGGCGCCCTCGTTGTCGCCGCCTATTACTTTCTCACCTGGCCGGCCGCGGGAGAAGGTTACCACCGCGGCGGCATGGCCTTGGCCAGCATTCCCTATATTGCCTATGACTTTTTGGGCTTCGCCGGATACGGGCCCGGCAAACTGCAGCTTCGCGGTTCCGCTCTCGGCCAGATGGTCCGCAGCATCCCCGCACTATTGCCCCTCGCCTTGGTCTTGGTCGCCCTGGCCGTCGCCTTCCTGCGTTTTCCCGCGGCCAAACACCCCGGGCGCCGCAGCACCATCGCCTGGCTCCTTGCTCTGGCCCTGCCCTCCTTGGTCATCACTGCCGCTTTCTTCCTCGCCTCCTACCGCGCGCTGCCGCGTCACTTCATTCCCGCCCTCCCGTCCGTCATCGTCGCCTTGTCCGCGGTCCTCCTGCTCGCACTGCGCTCCAAATCGATCCTCTGGCGCGCCGCCGCCGTTCTCCTTCCCCTCCTCTGGCTCGGCTCATCGCTCAACCTGCGCTGGCAGCAACGCCACGCCAAAGACGACTACCGCACCGCGGCGGCCATCGCCGCCCAATCCCTCGCCGACAACAAAGAGGTCTGGTGGGCCGCCGATGCCGCCGCCGCTTACGTCTACCTCACCCCCGTTGCCCTCGAAGAAGTCCCCGGCCGCGCTTGGGCCATGCAGGCGCCCTCGTGGGATGCCATCCGCTTCAAATTCCCGCCCCGCGTCATTGTCATAAGCAAGCCCGACATCTACGACCCGCAAGGCGCCGTGGCCCGCTATGCCGCCGAAAACCGCTTCGTCCCCGCCCTCCAACTCCAAGCCTTCACCATCTTCACCCGCGAAGGCGACCAACTCCCCGCTGCCGGCAACCCCTGACGCCCGCCCGAAACAGCAGCCGGTGTTTGGCTATGGCCTGTCTCGCGTCGCTCGGCTCAGTGCTTCAGTGGGCCGGTATTTCGGTAG
>CAYQMP010000445.1:0-1855 GCA_964418615.1 uncultured Chthoniobacter sp.
GCCCTCGCCCCGCGCCAGAGCGAATTCCCCGACACCCTGCTGGAGAAGCACGCCGTCTTCCCACTCTACGTCGGACGCAAAACCGTCTTCCTGCTGAGCAGCGCCAAGGAAATCTTCGCCTTCGAAGACGAGTGGCTGGCCTCCAACACCGACGACCGGACATTCCGCCCGGTCCTCTGCGACAAGGAATCGATCCTGCGCGTGGTCAACCGCGACCGCAGCAACGCCGCCGCCGCCTCGACCGGCGGTCCGATGGGCGAGCTCATGGAGTCCGGCGCGGCCAACATCGTCGACATCGACCCTCAGGAAATGGCCCGGGTCAACCCGGCTAGCATCAACACCACCGCCGAGCAGGCCCTCCACTGGGTCTTCCACCGCTCCATCAGCGCGCGGGCCAGCGACCTGCACATCGAAAAGTATTTCAACATGGCGCGCTTCCGCGGCCGCATCGACGGCGAACTGGTCACCCTCTTCTCCGCCCCGGAGGAAATGCTCCCGCGCTACGTCAGCCTGATCAAAAACTATTCCAACATGAGCCAGGAAAGGCAGTCCGCACAGGACGGACGTTTCTCTCTGGCCATCGGCAAGCGGCGCGTCGACTGCCGCGTCTCCGCCATCCCCTGCCGCAAGGACCAGCAAAAGATCACCATCCGCTACCTCGAAAAAGAAGGCGGCGTGCGCAAGCTGAGCGAACTGCGCCTTTCCAAGCGGAATCTTGAATTGCTGCAGGGTGCCATGTCGCGCGATCAAGGACTCATCCTCATCACCGGCCCGACCGGCAGTGGCAAGACGACCACGCTCTACGCCTTGCTCAACAGCGTGAACGGGGAAAACGTCAACATCCAGACCATCGAAGACCCCATCGAATACGAGGTGGAAGGGCTCAACCAGACCCAGACCGACCCGGTCCACGACATCGACTTCGCCCAAGGCCTGCGCCGCCTCATGCGCGCCGACCCCGACATCATCCTCATCGGCGAGTGCCGTGACGAAGAAACAGCCAGTGCCGCGGTCAACGCCGCGCTCACCGGTCACCTCGTGCTCACCACCTTGCACGCCAACGACTGTCTGCGCGCCGTCAGCCGCTTCATTTCCATGGGGGTGCCACCCTATCTGCTCGCCGATTCGCTTGCCCTCTCCCAGGCCCAGCGCCTCGTGCGCCGCCTCTGCCCGCAGTGCAAATCGATGAGCCCGCTCACACCGCAGCAACGGTCCATGTTCGCCGCGAACAAAGTCCCGGCGCCCGCCAGCGTGACCCATCTTTACGAAGCGCAGGGTTGCCCGGAGTGCCGCGAGACCGGCTACAAAGGCCGCATCGCGCTGATGGAGCTTTGCCCCTTCAACCACGAACTGGCCGACCTCGTTGCGGCCAACGCCCCGCAAGGCGAAATGCGCAAAATCGCCACCTCCATGGGCCTGCGCACGCTTTACCAAGAGGGCCTGCAACAAGTCCTCGACGGCGAAACCTCCCTCGAAGAAATCAAATGCCTCGCCTACACCGCCGTGGCCGAAACCGAAGAAACCGCCCCTCCGGAAAAAGAAGGCACGTTCGAGATTTGACGAAACGTGGAGATTTCACCTGTGAAAGGTAGGGACGAGCGGCTCGCTTGTCCGCTCTCTTTCCAACGGATATGCGAGCCGCGTATCCCTACCTTCAGAACCTTGTCCGGTAGTCCAGATCCTATTCGGGTTTGGTATAGCTCTCCACTGGCTCCAAGCGTGCTGCGCACGCCTACGCCTCAATCATGTGATTCCGAATCGCGTAGCGGACTAACTCACCGATGGAATGAAGCCCCAGCTTGCGCATGATGGCTGCGCGGTGGGTTTCGACCGTCTTCACACTGATCCCCAGCTT
>CAYQMP010000446.1:0-1852 GCA_964418615.1 uncultured Chthoniobacter sp.
CGTCGAGAGAAGTGGAGTCAAGAGGGTCGTGCCCAGCGATGACCTGCAAGACAAGCGCGGCATCTTCCACCGTGTGAGTGAAAGGTCCGATCTGGTCCAGCGAGGAGGCGAAAGCAACCAAGCCGTAGCGCGAGAGGCGGCCGTAGCTGGGCTTGAGTCCGACGCAACCGCAGAGCGCGGCCGGTTGACGGATGGATCCGCCGGTGTCGGACCCGAGCGAGGCGAGCGCCTCGTTGGCCCCGACTACCGCCGCCGATCCGCCGCTCGATCCACCGGGAATGCGTTCGGGGTCGTGCGGATTGCGGGTGATTTGTATCGCGGAGTTCTCGGTCGAGGAGCCCATGGCGAATTCGTCCATGTTGGTGCGCCCGAACGGAATGGCCCCTGCGGCGCGCAGCTTGGTGATGACCGTGGCATCGTAGGGCGCGGTGTAGCCCTGCAAAATTTTCGAGGAGCAGGTGCAGGGTTCGCCTTCGACATTGATCACGTCCTTGATGGCAATCGGGATTCCCCCGAGAGGCAGTGATGTATCGGCCTTCTCCGCGGCGCTCCGGGCACGTTCGTAATCACGGGAGAGATAACCGCCGACCTGCGGATCGGTATTTTCGATGGCGGCATTGACCGCGTCGACCAGTTGCACGGGCGAAAGCTCGCCGGCCTGCATCATGCGACGCGCCTTGGCGATGGTGAGTCCGGCGAGATTCATCCGTTGTCTACCACTTTGGGCACGAGGAAGAGCCCGCTGCCGGAATGCGGGGCGTTGGCCGTGGCCTGTTCCTGGGTGAAAAAGTCGCGCGCGACATCCGGGCGGAAGACGTTGTAAACCGCCGAGGCATGCGCGGTGGGCTCGATGCCTTCAACGTTCACTTCGTTGAGTTGCTCGATGTAGGAAAGCACATGGTCCAGTTGGGGCTGGAGTTCGGCGATTTCCTCGTCGCTCAGACGCAAACGGACCAGGTCGGCGACGTAGCGGACATCAAGATGCGGGGCACTCATGAAGAAAAGCTGCTTGGTTAACGGCTGGGCGTCCCGTTGTCCAAACGTTTCACTCGCCGAGGCGCAGCACGACTTTGCCATCCACGCCGGCGGCCGACGCAGCCACCGCTTCCTTGACCCGCTCGAGGGGAAATTCCGCCGCTACCCGCGGAGCGAAGGCGCCCGAGACGGCCAAGCGGAAGACGTTGGAATAAACTTCGTCCCTCTCCGCTTCGGAGGCTGCGCTCAGCCAGCGCGTCAGCCAGAAGCCGCGGAAAGCGAGATCGCGGAAGATGAGGAATCCGTTGGGAACCTTGAGCGCCTCGCGGCTCATCGCACCGTAGGTCACAAGCGGGGATTCCTCGGCCAGCAACCCGGCCAAACGCGTGGCCGCCGCACCTCCCACCGCATTCAAGCCGAGACGCGGCCGCACACCGGACAATATCCCACGGGCCTCGTCGGCCAAACCCGGACCGTCGACCACCACGGCATCCGCACCGAGCGCCCGGAGAGCGTCAGCCGACTCCGGACGCCGCACCACGTTGAGCGTTTTCCATCCCTGCGCCCGGGCGATTTCGATCACCGCCCGCCCCACCCCGGATGTGGCGGCGTTTTGCGCGATCCATTCCCCGCAAGACAGAGCGGTGAACCGGTGTAGCAGGAGCCATGCCGTCGGAGGATTGACCCGCAACATGCAGGCGTGATCGTCATCGAGGCCGGGCGGAACAACGACGAGGTCTTTCGCCGGCCAGTTCCCCTGCGCACGCCACGCCTCGCTGCCGACGAGAACGCGCCGCCCGACCAAATCCTCCCCGACTTCCGGCCCAACGGCGGTCACCTCCCCGAGGCCCTCGTTGCCGGGCGTGTCGGGGAGCGG
>CAYQMP010000447.1:0-1852 GCA_964418615.1 uncultured Chthoniobacter sp.
CCTGGCGTTCGCTGGCCGAAAAGTCAGGATTTGACGTGCTTGCTTGCGAGACACGCCCGTTCAAGCAGCCCGATCTGGAGTGGTATTTCCGCACGGCGGGCACGTCCGCCGCCAACCGCGAGGCGGTGCTCGAACTCGTTGCCGAGGCGCCGGAGGAGGTCCGCCTGGTGCTCGGTCTGACCGAGGAAGACGGGAAGACGATCTGGTGGTGGCCGCGACTGACCCTACTGGCGCGGCGTCCGGAAGTTGCCAAAAGCGCCCGCGAAACGTAACAATCATCGCAATGTCCACCGTCATCGAGTCACCGGATCCCGCAGCGCGCAGCCGCGCGGCGGAAAACGAGGCCCGCGCCAAGGGCGAGCTGCTCGGCGAGACCCTGACCATCAACATGGGTCCGTCCCACCCGTCGACCCACGGAGTGCTGCGCATCGTGCTCGAGTTGGACGGCGAGATTATCACCAAGGCCGATGCGGACATCGGTTACCTGCACCGCGGCGACGAGAAGATCGCCGAGAACATGCAATACAACCAGTTCGTGCCCTACACGGACCGGCTCGATTACCTTGCCCCGCTGGCCAACAACGTCGCCTACGCGCTGGCGGTGGAGAAATTGATGGACTGGACGCTCCCGCCGCGCGGTCAGGCTATCCGCGTGATTTGCTGTGAGCTGGCCCGCATTTCCTCGCACCTTCTCGGCATCGGGGCCTACGCCATGGACATCGGTGCGATGTCCGTCTTCCTCTACACCTTCAAGCACCGCGAGGTGATCTACAACCTGACCGAACAGCTGACCGGCGCGCGCTTCACCACGTCCTACACGCGCATCGGCGGCATGACGCGCGACATCCCGCCGGGTTTCGACCAGCAGGTGCGCGCTTTCATTGCCGACCTCCTGCCCAGTCTCGACGAAGTGGACAAACTTCTCACCCGCAATCCCATTTGGCTCGATCGCACGAAGAACGTCGGCGTGATCAAAAAAGAGGATGCCATCGCCTACGGTCTGACCGGTCCGAATCTCCGCGGCTCCGGCGTGGACCACGATCTGCGCAAGGCGCACCCGTATCTGAGCTACGAGCAATACGACTTCGACGTGCCGATCGGCTCGGTCGGCGACTGCTTCGACCGCTACCTCGTACGCATGGAAGAAATGCGCCAGAGCGCGCGCATCCTGACGCAAGCGCTGGACAAAATGCCATCTGGCCCGATCCACGTGGAGGACCCGAAGAACATCCTGCCCAAAAAGACCGACGTGATGACCAAGATGGAGGAGCTGATCCACCAGTTCATCATCACCACGCAGGGTATCGACGCACCGGCCGGGGATGTTTATTTCGGGGCGGAGAATCCGAAGGGTGAGCTCGGCTTCTACATCCACAGCAAGGGTGGCGGCGTGCCTTACCGTTTGAAAATCCGCGCCCCGAGTTTCGCCAACTTGAGCATCATCCCGTCGCTGCTGCCCGGCCACTATGTCAGCGATGTGCCGGCCATCCTTGGCAGCATCGATTTCGTGATGGGCGAGTGCGATCGGTAGCAAGTTTGCGGACGGCTGGGCCAGCCGTCCCTACCGAAGAGACAGAACGACCGGCGGCGGGGACGCCGCCGCTACATCTGCTACCGTTCGCGGTAGGTGATGCGGGCTTTGGTCAGGTCGTAGGGGGAAATTTCGATCTGCACTTTGTCGCCCGGGACGATGCGCACGAAGTGCTTGCGCATTTTGCCGCCGATGTGGGCGAGGACGACTTTTTCGTTGGGCAATTTCACGCGGAACATCGTGCCGGGGAGCACCTCGACGACGACGCCTTCCGCTGGAATGGATTCCTCTTTGGCCATGCGATCAGGCAGTCAAGCCGCT
>CAYQMP010000448.1:0-1851 GCA_964418615.1 uncultured Chthoniobacter sp.
GCAGCAGCATCACGGCCGGCGCCAGCAGGATCGCACCCGCCAGGAACGGCGCGTGCGTGCCAAGGCCGGAATAGATCGCACCGCTCGAGGCGGGGCCGATGATCCGCCCGGCGGCACTCGCCGACTGCATGGCGCCGAGGGCCGCGCCCTTCTCGCGCGGCCCGGCCTCCAGGCTGACCAGGCTCGAGGCCGTGGTGTTGAAGCTGGCATGGCCCGCCGCAAAGAACGCAGCGCCGAGCGCGAGCATCACCTTTTGTTTTTTGGAGACAGGTGCCCAGACCGCTCCCGATGCGCAGAGCGCGGCGTAAAGCGCGCCGATCGTGCCCAACCACGTGCTGTGCATGGAAATTTCGGCGCGGGCCACCCCGGGAGCCGACCATACTTGGTGGAGACAAAATGTGGCACCCGCGATGGCGCCCGTGGCGCAAGCGAGCCCCGCAAGTTGCGCGGGAAAAGGCAGAACACGGAAACCGACTCCCAGCAGGGCCGCGCCGAGGAAGGGCAGAAATTGCTCCATTTCGGCAAGTCGGTCGCCCCGAGACCAAACGATGGCCGCGCTGCCCAGCGCAAAGACCGCGAAGACAGTGTTGACCACGGCAAGCGGATTGTCGTGAGCCTGCCAGCGCCAACGGCGCAGCAGGAGCGCCAGCAAACCGGCCACCATGACAGAAACCGAGGCGGTCATCATTCCGCCCTGGTAAAACGGCGTGAAAGCTATGCCGCCCAGAGCAAGCCACACCATCACGCCGATGTAGAGGCGTTCCGGGCCGGAACGATAGAGGCTCGTCATAGTGTCGGGCGGGCGATAGTTTGGCGTGCGTTCCAAGGATGCTTTCTTTTACCTCCACACCGTCTTTAGCAGCCGCCGCATCGCGATGAAACTCCTCATCATGGCCGGCGAGGTGTCCGGCGATTACCAAGCCGCCTTTTTGGCGGAGGAACTCAAGCGGAGGGATCCGGCCGTGCAACTTCTCGGCACGGGCGGTGAACACATGAAAAAAGCAGGAGTCCGACTGCTCCACGAGACGGTGCATTTGAGTTCCGTCGGGTTTCTCGAGCCGATCCGCCACGTCTTGCCTTTGCAGGGTGTCTACCGGGATGTGACGCGCGTGGTGCGCGATGAGCGGCCCGACCTCGCGGTGCTGGTCGACAATCAGGGCTTCAATCTGGCGGTGGCCAAAGTGCTGAAATCCTTGTCGGTCCCGGTCGTCTTTTATTTCCCGCCACAGATCTGGGTGGGTCCGCGGTTTTTCGCCGGATCGGTGGCGCGCCACAGCCGTCTTGTCATTTCAGCTTTCCCGCTCGAAGCCGACATCTACCGCCGCGATTACGGCGCCAACGCGGTCAGCTACGGTCATCCCTTGCTCGATATCGCCAAAGCGTCGGGCGATGCGGACGCCGCTCTTCGAGTCCATGGCATCGATCCGGACAGACCGCTGGTCGGATTGATGCCGGGGAGCCGTCCGCAGGAGGTAAGGGTTCTGGCCCCGCCCATGCTCGAAGCGGCGCGCATCATCAAGTCCCGCCATCCCGCCACGCAATTTTTGCTCCCGGTGGCAGCCGGCCATGTGCGCTCCGTGCTGGAGGCCGCCGTCGAGCAGGCGGGTTTGAGCGGTGCCGTGCAAATGATCGCGGGCGGCGACCACACCGTGATGAGCCGTTGCCAGACGGTGCTGGTCTGCTCCGGAACGGCGACGCTGGAGTTGTCCCTCCTCGGTGTTCCGAGCGTTGTCGCCTACCGGCTCGATCCCGTCTCGCACTGGATCGCCCGGAAACTGTCCATTACCCCTTACGTTGCCATGCCCAACGTGTTGCTCGACGAAATGGTTGTTCCGGAAATCATCCAATACC
>CAYQMP010000449.1:0-1846 GCA_964418615.1 uncultured Chthoniobacter sp.
CTTTTGTCTCCGGCGACATGTCGGAGACGTCCACGCCCGCGGCCTGTGCGCGTGACAAGACGGCTTCCTGCATGGCCATCTTGAGGTCGCGCCCGCGATCCCACTTGCGGCTACCGGCGAGCTTTAGCACTGAATCGTAAACCGCGGCTTCGTCTACCTCGGTCGGGACGCCAACGGAATAGTTCGGTGTGCCAATCGAATAATTCTGCTGCGCCCCCACCTCCTGCTCCGTGCGCTCGCGGGCGCGGTCTACCGCGGTCTGGTCGGCCACGCCGGTCGTCTCGACAAGGAACGCCTCAAACTCCGCGGGCAAGACTCCGGCGTCGAGCGCCTCGCGGATGGCCTTGCCGCGCTTGAGCACTTCGACGAAGACTTCGACCATGCGCTTGATGTAGGCGACAAACGCCTGCGGCAGACTCATCTCGACGTCCGCGCTGATGCGCTCGTTTTCAAAGGCTTCCTGCACCACGGCCATTGACTCGACGATGTCGGTCATGTCGGCCCGCGGCAGCGGTATGTTCAGTCCCTTCTCGGCAAAGACGCGCTCGGTGGCCTCCAGCCAGCCGCGCATGGTCTGCTCGTCCACGGTGCCATTGGCCGCGGCGATCCGCACGGCGGTGTGGTGCATTTCCTCGCGGGCAGAGCGAAGGTCGCTGTTGGGGTTGAGGGCGATGACGGAGCGGAAGACCATTTCGCCCACCTGCTCGACGCTGGCCTCGCCAAGAATGAAGATTTGGTCGTAGGGCGTTCCGGCATACGGGGACTGGGCGATGCGGCGGTGCAGTTCTTTGATGCCCTGCGCGTTTCCGGCCTGCTGGAGGATTTCCAGCTTCTGCTGGGCGGTGGTCACCTGCTTGTCTTTGGCGACACGCTGTTCATTGTCTTTGCGCTTCGGGTCTTCGTTGAGCCACCAGCCGACAAACTCTTTCAGTTCCTGTGTCTTTTGCTCAAACTGCGCCTGCACACTGCGGCGTGATTCCTCGACGATGATCTGGTCGGCGGCGGTCTGGTCGTTGGTGGTCAACCGCACGCGTCCGGTTTCGTCGCGCACGATGTAGGTCGTGGGTTGCCCGCCCTTGCCCGCTTCGATGTCCACCGTCCAGCCGGTGGCGCGGTTGCGGTCGCGCTCGGCAATCTTGCTACGGATGTAGTCTCGCCCGCGCTTGGCCCGTTCGGGGTCGAGTTCCCAGAACTTGGCGCGGAACTTTTCCACTTCCTCCTCAACGGTCGCGGAGTCGCGGATTTCCGCGATGTCGTCCTCGGACATGCCGCCTTGCCGGAAGGCTTCGATGCGCTGCTTCTCGCTGCGGGCGTCGGTGAAGGTGAGGACGCCACCGGCCACCATAACGGGGAAAAGCGAAATGGCCGCGATCTCCGGCAGTTCTTCCCAGTATTGCGTCCATGCGGCCTCCCAATCGACGTCGGGATATTCCTCGCCCAGTGCGGAGAGTGCCTCTTGGATGCCGTCGGTCGTGAAGTTTTGGATCGACTCCTCGGCCACCTCCACCGGCCAGTTGACGGCCACGCGGGTGCCGAAGCGCCGTGCGGCTCCGGCCTTGGCCGGATTGGCCATGCGCTTGAGAAACTCCTCCACGCCCTTGTTGCGCCCCAAGAGGATGCCGCCGGAGACGTATTCCACCATCATCTGGAACGGGGCACTGTAGGTGGCCAGCGTGCGGGCGTCCTCGACGCTGTAGCCCTGCTGGCGCATGGCGCGGTACTCGCTCTGGTAAATGCCGTAGGTCATCAAGGCGGGGCCGATGCCCGCGGGGATGCGCGTGGCCACGCTGGTCATCAGCGCCTGCGGGCCGTAGTAGGCGACCGATTCGGCCAGACCGGCCAATCC
>CAYQMP010000450.1:0-1840 GCA_964418615.1 uncultured Chthoniobacter sp.
ATCAACCCGCGCAACTACACCTTCCGCTCGCGCGAGTTCGAGCAGATGGAAATCGAATACTTCTGCCGCGCCGAGGACGGACTGGCCCTCACCGACTACTGGCTCGAAGAACGCCTCAAATTCTACGAGGACATCGGCATCCCGCGCGCGAAGATCAAAATCCACGACATTCCCGACGGCGAACGCGCCTTCTATTCAAAAAAAACCTACGACCTCGAATACGAATTCCCCTTCGGCCTGAGCGAACTCGAAGGCGTCGCCTACCGCACGGACTACGACCTCTCCGCGCACATCAAACAGAGCGGCAAACCGCTCGAATACTTCGACGACGAGAAAAAAGAAAAATTCGTCCCGCACGTGGTCGAACCGAGCGCCGGCGTCGACCGCACCGCCCTCGCCCTCATTTGCGAAGCCTTCGACGAAGAGGAAGTCACGGACGAGAAAGGCAACAAAGAGGTCCGCACCGTCCTCCGCTTTCACCCGCGCATGGCCCCGGTCAAATGCGGCATCTTTCCTCTGCTCAAGAACAAACCCGCCCTCGTCGAGAAGGCCAAAGCCATTGCCGCCTCGCTGCGTCCGCATATGATGGTCTTCTACGACGAAGCCGGCGCCATCGGGCGCCGCTACCGCCGCCAGGACGAGATCGGCACGCCGTTCTGCGTCACCGTCGATTTTGACACCATCGGCGAAAACGGCCCGGAAAAGGCCGACACCGTCACCTTGCGCCACCGCGATTCCATGGAGCAGGAACGCATTCCGATCGCCGACCTCCGGGCGCGTCTCGAAGCCGCCATTTTTTGATCCCATGGCGGACGACGTCCACCTGCACGCGCGCGGACTCCGCAAATCCTTCCGCCTCGGCGCCACCACGCTGGAGATTCTGCGCGGGCTGGATCTCACCGTGCGCCGCGGCGAAACCGTTTTCCTTTGCGGCGCCTCGGGGGCGGGCAAAAGCACGCTGCTCTACACCTTGGCCGGACTCGAGCGCCCGACCTCGGGCGACGTGCATTTCGAGAACGAACATCTCTATGACATTTCTGCCGCCCGCCAAGCCGAGCTGCGCAACACGCGCATGGGGTTCGTTTTCCAAAGCTACATGCTGCTCCCCGAATTGACTGCACTGGAAAACGTCGCCCTGCCCGGACTGATCGGCGGGAAGCCTGACCGCGACCGTGCTGCCGAACTGCTCGGCAAAGTCGGGCTCGGACCGCGCACCGGCCACCTCCCCTCGGAACTCTCCGGTGGCGAGCAGCAGCGCGTGGCCATTGCCCGCGCCTTGGCCAACCGCCCCAGCATGCTTTTCGCCGATGAACCCACCGGCAACCTCGATTCCAAGACCGGCGGCGAAGTCATCGACCTCCTCCTCGGACTCGTCCGTGAAAGCCGGACCACTCTTCTTGCCGTGACCCACGATGCCGACCTCGCCGCCCGCGGCGACCGCGTCCTGCACATCCGGGACGGTCTGCTTCAGGACGCCTGAAACCGCGCGCGCTTGCCGCGCGTTATGCCAAGGGATAACAATCAACATTCAACCAACAACAAACACGCAAAAAACCATGGCCTACGAACTACCTCCTCTACCTTACGCCAACAATGCCCTCGAGCCGCACATCGACGCGCGCACGATGGAAATCCACCACGACAAGCACCATCAGGCGTATATCACCAACGCGAACAACGCATTGAAAGAGCACGCCGATTTGCTGGCCAAGCCGGTCACCGAGCTCATCGCCGACCTCACCGTCGTCCCCGAAGCCATCCGCACCGCCGTGCGCAACAACGCCGGCGGCCACGCCAACCACACGTTTTTCTGGACCATCATGGGCCCGAACGGCGGCGG
>CAYQMP010000451.1:0-1837 GCA_964418615.1 uncultured Chthoniobacter sp.
GGCATAGTCACGCAAGGCCCGAGCCAACAACCTCCCGGCTTCCGCCCGGTCCCGGAAGACCCTCTCGCCCATATTTGTTCTCACACCACAAGCTTCACCCGTCCAACGCCCCGCGCAACCTTGCGCGCTTGGGGTAAACACCTGCCGGCGGCGGGACTCGAACCCACACGGGATTTTACTCCCAGCGGATTTTAAGTCCGCTGTGTCTGCCATTCCACCACGCCGGCGATAGCCAGACAGTGTGAATTGGAGCCGGCGAAGTCAACAAAGGGGAAACAGAGTTGGGTTCGGGGAAATTAGATCCGTAGGACCTGAGCGCACTCAGGCCGCGGCGGCTTGCGGGGGTGATTGGGTTGTCTCGCCGGTCTCGTAGATTTCTTTGGCGCTGCCGATGATTTTGGCGTCGACGGGTTCCACGATGGCGGTGTGTTTGCCGGCGTAAGGGATGCTGCCGAGGACGAAGCGGATGGCGTTGAGGCGGGCGCGGCGTTTGTCGTCCGAGCGGACGATCGTCCACGGGGCGTCGGCGGTGTCGGTGTAGAAGAGCATGGCCTCTTTGGCCTTGGTGTATTCGTCCCAGCGGGCGAGCGATTCGACGTCCATCGGGCTGAGTTTCCATTGGCGGACCGGATCCTTGGCGCGTTTGAGGAAACGGCGGAGTTGTTCCTCGCGGCTGACCGAAAACCAGAATTTGAAGAGGCGGATACCGCTGCGGACCAGCATGCGTTCGAACTCCGGGGTTTGGCGCATGAACTCCAGGTAGTCGTGTCCGGAGCAGAAGCCCATGACGTGTTCCACGCCGGCGCGGTTATACCATGAACGGTCGTAGAGCACGATCTCGCCGCGGGTGGGGAGTTCTTCGATGTAGCGCTGGTAATACCACTGGCCGCCTTCGGTCTCGGAGGGTTTGGAGAGAGCGACAATGCGGGCGCCGCGCGGGTTGAGGTTCTCGGTGAAGCGTTTGATCGTGCCGCCTTTGCCCGCGGCATCGCGGCCTTCGAAGATAATGACGATGCGCTCGCCGCTTTCCTTCACCCAGGCCTGCATTTTGACCAACTCGATGGCGAGGAGGCTGGACTCCTCCTCGTAGGCCTCGACGTCCATGAGAAAGTCATAGGGGTAGTTGGAACTGAGGATGTCCTTTTTCTTCGATGATTTGACGAGTTGGACAATCCCGGGCGGCACCGAGTTGCGGACCTGCTCGTCGATCATCTCCACCATAGGGAAGGCGCCCGCCGTGTCGCGGGCATTCTGCATGAGGAGTTTGTGTTTGCGCCGGCGTTCCTTGCGGAGAGCTTTTTTCGCGGAGAGCGGCTTCTTTTCCTTGGCCGGTTCGGCGATCGGCTTGCGATTGACGGTTGTACGAGGGCGACGGGAGGTTTTTTTCGTCATACCCTTTCACGAGCAAGACACGTGCCACCGCAGCACGCCCCCTCTCTCGAGACATTCTCATGCCGTGCGGATCAGGCCGAGATGTGGCCACTTTTACCCAGCTGCCAGGACGCTACAAAAGAACCGGAAAAATGCCCCAGAATGAGCAAGGTGATTTCATGACCCGCGGCGGAGCAGCGGCACTTCCAAGGTCAGTTCCATACGGATGTCGTTCCCACGGGAGCCCTTGGCCAGGTCAAGTTTGCCGACGCGCGCGGCGGGTTTGATCCTTTCCGTGGCTCCAAACCAGTTCAGCAATTTCTCATAGTTATCGTCGAGCACGAATGTGGCCCGCGTAAGGGTTGGCAGAGTCGAGATCTCCTTTTGGGCGATTCTGTGGGGCACCTGCTCGTAGCGTTGCGACAGCGGCACCAGATCCCCATTGCGAACCCTCATGCTGATTCCG
>CAYQMP010000452.1:0-1835 GCA_964418615.1 uncultured Chthoniobacter sp.
CGACCCGCTGCGCGAAGAGATCATCATGTCGCTGGAGTGCTTCATCGGCCCCGAGGGCAACCTGCTGCAGACCACCGAGCCGCAGTGCCACCGCCTGCAACTGTCTCAGCCCGTCCTCACCAACAAGCAGATGGGGGCGCTGAAGAAGTTGCGGCGGGAGATGGGGCGGCAGGAGGGGGCGGTTGCGGCGCCGCACTGAGGAAAACAGAGAAAAGACAGGCCACGGATAGAAGAGGATTAAAGAGAATTAGTTTTTCCGGGTGACCCCGGCAAAAACTGGAATCTTCCGCCGGAGGCTTAGGACCCGATGTTCCAAGCTAGGCGTTTGAAGTCTACTTTGCGGCGGCCGAAGTTGATGAGTAGGCCAACGGGCTTTTGGGTGGCGGCTAGTTCGTTGAGCAGTTGGGCTTCGTCCGCTTTGCGGTATTCTTCGGCGACCTTGAATTCGACGAGCACGGTGTCGTTGACCAGCATGTCTGCGATGTAAAGGCCGACGACCTCGCCTTTGTAGTGGACTTCGAGGCGGGTTTCGACGGAGGGACTGAAGCCACGGTGCTTGAGTTCGACCGCCATGGCGTTGCGGTAAACCGCTTCAAGAAAACCATAGCCCAAGGCTGCGTGGACTTCGAAAGCGGCGCCGATGATGGCTTCAGTGATCTCGGAATGGGCCAAGGGCTTCTGCACCGAGGCATTAAGCTTGGCCGGTGTCAGCCGGCCAAGCTTCTTATCCTGCCGTTTATCCTCTTAATCCGTGGCCTGTCTTTTCCTCGTCAGGCCCGGGCCATGGGGGAGAGGGCGGGGGTTTCGATCATGCCGGCGGCGATGGCGTATCTCGTCAGCCCGGCGGTGTCGTGGATGTGGAGTTTGTTCATGACGGACTGGCGGTGCTTTTCCACGGTTTTGATGCTGATGCCGAGTTTGTCGGCGGTCTGTTTGTTGGCGTTGCCCTCGGCGATGAGTTGGAGGACTTCGATTTCGCGCTCGGTCAGGGTGTCGCTCTTGCGCCGGAGGAGTTTGCGTCCGCCTTCGACCTTCTCGTATTGCGGGATGCGCTTCCTCACCTTGGGCGAGTAAACTTTTTCGCCTTTGGCCACGTCGCGGACGGCTTTGGCCAGGGTTTCGGCGGCGGAGTGTTTGGTGACATAACCGTCGACCCCGGCTTCGAGGGCGTGCTGGATGTAGAGGTCGTCGTCATAGGAGGTGATGACGAGGATGCGGGTGGAGGCGGAATGGCGGCGGATGTGGTGCGCCGCGTCGAGGCCGTTCAAATTGGGCATGGCCACGTCGAGAGTGACGACATCGGGCTTGAGCTTGGCCGCTTTCTCGGCGCCTTCGCGTCCGTCGGATGCCTGGCCGACGACTTTGATGTCTTTTTCGCGTTCGAGGATCATGACGAGCGCGTCGCGCATCATGCGATGGTCGTCAACAATGAGGACTGAGGTTGGCTTCATGATTGGAATTCAGGGGCGCTTGCGGCGCGGGTTTTGCGGGGGGGGTATGGTGAGGGTGATCACGGTGCCTTGGCCGGCACGGCATCGAGGAGGATCTTGCCTCCGAGCAACTCGGCGCGCTCGCGCCTGCCGAGGAGACCGAGGTGTCCGTCCTTCTGCGCTTCGACGACCCGCTCGGGAGAGAACGAGCACCCGTCGTCGCCGATTTCGAGTTTCACCACGCCGTCGCATTGGCAGAGGTTGATCCACGCATTTCGCGCGCCGGAATGGTCTTCGATGTTTTGCAGGGCTTCTTGGGTCAGGCGGAAAAGATGGGTCAGGTCGCCGTTGTCGAGGAAGCGGTACAGCAGCCGGTAGTATTCCGGTTGCGCACCCGCATCCGTC
>CAYQMP010000453.1:0-1822 GCA_964418615.1 uncultured Chthoniobacter sp.
GCGGCGAGCCCGAACATAAACACCGCGCAGCTGACAAGAGCCGGTCCGGCCATCGCTGGGCGGAATGCGCCCAGAAACCAGAGCACGATCATGCCGAAATAAAGTCCCATCACCGCCCGCATGATGTGCGACAGGTTGGTTGTGTCCACCTCGATGCCGAAAAGCGCATGTAAGCTTGCCGAGGGATTGGCTCCGTAAGACAAGGCGATGGGGATGAGGCCTATGGCGCAGAAGATCAGAAACACACGGATTTTTATCATAGGCATTTCAGCATGGGCGCACGCTGGATGCCGCGTCGATAAGCATTTTTCCCTCGGTCATTGGTCGCGGAGCGGTTTGTAAAATGGCTGTCCCTAAGGCGCCCCGCGGCGGCTGGAGAAACCCTTGATGAAAGAGGCGTGTCTGGCTTGTGGCTGGTTGCTTTGTGAGCTGGCGGTGCACCCGGCGGCGCCGGATTATGCACAAATCCCGGAGAAAAGCCTGCGTGCGCGCTTCGGGACTTGATTTTGGGACGATGCGTCCGCGAAGTATGGGGTTGAGACATGCCAAATGCCCACAGCACCAAGGAGGGTGGTCAGGTGTTCAGTGGCGTGGTGCGCCGTGAAGCCATCGAGGACATGAGCGCTGCGGTGAGCAATTTTTTCGATCTCCGGGCCGTGCAATTGGAAGCCGGGCCGATGCAGTGCCAGATTGATTTCATCGCGGCGGGAAACACGTTTTTCTATCTCGAGCACTATCCGCTGCGCACCCATTTGACCGGCGAGTTGCTCCACAACCGCTTCGGCTTTGCCGTCCCTTTGGAAGGTCCGAACGTCAAATTCGCGGGCGAGGACATGGAGTCCTCGCGGCTCGCTTCGGCCATAACCGGCGAGGAATTCGACTTGTTCGCAGCCGGCGGATTGAAGCAGTTCGTTGTCTTGCTGGACCACCGGCGTCTGCTCGATCTGGCCGAAGAGGCTGGGCTGCCCGCGGACCTACAGTCCGCCCTGAAGCCGGGGCGCGCGACCACGCCATTGGCGGCCAAGCCCGGGGCGGTCGCCGCATTCGGTCGGCGGTTGCGTGGCATGCTGCAGGCGGCCTCGGCCGGTGAACTGGCGCTCGATGCCGAGGGTTTGGAGGATTGGCTGTATGCCCAAACGATTTCGCTGCTCGATGTGACGGATTCTCCGTGCGGTCGGCCACCGGCTGCCGTCTTGGTGCGGCGGGCGGTCGAAATGGCCGAGGCTCATGGCGGACCCTTGCGCATCGCCCGCCTCTGCCGCCGTCTGCGGGTGAGCCCGGGCACGCTCGAGCATGCGTTCAAGGTCGTCACCGGCATCACGCCGCACGCCTTTTTTCTGCGACGGCGTTTGAACAAAGCGCGGTCGCTGTTGCTGGACAAAGGCGCCGATGCGGTCCGCGTGACCGACGTTGCTCTCGATCTGGGCTTCAGCGAACTTGGTCGCTTTGCCGTCCGTTACCGCCAGATGTTCGGCGAGACACCTTCCGAAACGATGAGACGGCGCGCGGTCATGGTGGCTCCGGGCGGATTTGCAAGTTGAGTCCGCAGACGGCGGTGAGGTTGCGGTGGCAGTCCGGGGCGTCCTCCGGCACGTGGAAAGGGGTGCGGGTGTTCGGCCTCCTGCTCGTATCAGTTGGTCGCTATAGCGACCCGTCTCCGCATGCGCTCCGGCTGAGTCATGCCAGATCTCTGAAGGAGGCTTTGTTGTCTGTGGTAGGGACGAGCGGCTCGCTCGTCCGCGCTAGAGCATTTTAAAAACCCTGTAGTCGCTCGTTTTTTCGGCGCCGGGGACGGCGCCGCTACATCGACTGTAGCGTCGGC
>CAYQMP010000454.1:0-1817 GCA_964418615.1 uncultured Chthoniobacter sp.
CCGAAGGCGCGCAGACCCCGCCAGCTCAACAGCGTGGCCAGCCACCAATCGCGCGGCGTCATGGAGCGCACGTATTCGTCATCCCTGCGGATGGCCGAGTCGGAACCCATGCGCATCCGGTTGCCCTCGATATTGTGGTGTATTTGTTCGCGGTAACGCAGCATGGATTCCTCCCAAGGCAGATCCACGGCCGAGAGAACGCCGCGCAATACCGCAGCTGGGTCGCCGGTCAGGTCTTCGTAGCGGACGAGCAAGTGACGCACAGCCTCCTCGCGGAAATGGCGCCGGGCCCGCAGGTTCAACTTGGTCCACCCCCGAACGGTGGGCACCAAAGCATATTGTGGATCGCGTCCGCCCGCCTTGGCTTGCTTGCGGCGGTTGCTGTAGGCCACGGCCCGGCTGTCGCGCACAAGGTGCACCACGGTGAGGTCGAAAAGTTTCGAGCGAGCCAGCATCCGCGCGCGTCCGGGAGACTTGGAACTGTCCAAAGCGATTTGCTTCCCCCCGGCCCGGAGCACGGCGCGGAAAAACGCGGCATTGGCCGCGGCATCGCTCTTCAGGGCCTCGGGATCCCGCGGCATGGCCGCCTGCCAGAAGGCGCACTCCGTCACCGGCGCGCGGCAGGTGCAGACCGGCTCCCCGCCGGCGCGGACCTGCGCGGCAACAGCACCGACTTTCTTCGCCTCTCCCACGCTTTCGATGCGGGTGTGGGAACCGAGGAGGAGATCGAGCAGCGTGCTGCCGCTGTGGCTGGATCCCGCGATGTAGAGGAGGGGAACCCGCTCGTTCACGACCGCGGCACCTCCCGACGCTTTTCCGCCAAGGCGCAAGCCTCGTCGTAGGAAGACTCGAGCGCGTCGATGCACGCGCCGGTCGAAAAACGTTCCGTGATCGTTCGGCGGGCCTGAGCGCCCAAGCGTCCGCGCTCCTCAGCGGATCCGACAAGCACACGCAAGGCGCCGGCCAGCTCGGCAGGATCGCTTTTGTCGATAAGCCAGCCGTTCTCACCGTGGACAACGGCTTCGGGTATGCCGCTGTGGCGCGTGGAAACGACCGGCAACCCGTGGGCCATGGCTTCGAGGAGAGCATTGGGGATGCCCTCGCGGTCCCCCTGGGCGGTCGTCCGGCTCGGGTGGAGAAAGAGATCGTGCTCGCGGTAAAGGCGGGCGAGTTCCTCCGGCCCGAGGAAGCCGGTGAAAGTCACCGCCTGATCCAACCCGAGCGACGAAACCATCTCCCGAAGCGCCGGCATTTCCGGTCCGTCGCCCGCGAGGGTAAGACTGAGATCGTGGCCCTCCCGCCGAAGAATGGCCAAGGCCTGCACCGTGCTATCGAGGCCCTTCTTTGCCAGGAAGCGGCAGGCTTGCAGCAAGCGGGGAGGGCCGGAGGCAGGTTGGTGGGCCTGCGGGGGAACGGGCACTCCGGTGTAGTTCAGCCGGATGAGGGACGGGTCGACGCCCCGCCCGGAAAGTTCGTCGGCCAGCGATTGGCTGCGGCAAAGGAACAGGTCGACGTGGGCACGAAGCGCGTCCAATTCTGCCGGTTCCATCTTTGTCGAGAGATCGACGCCATGGAACGAGACGACTTTGGCCATCTTCGTTTGGCGCAGGAACGGCAGGCAGCGCGAGGCCTCTGTCCCGAAGTAAACATGGAGCACACGCGCTTTGTTGCGCCGGCCGAGATCGGACAATGCGCGGCACTCCGAGGAATCCAGTGTGATGCGCCGTTTTCCCATCCGGCAAATCGCCCGCCGCACCGCACGCAGTGGATGGCGAGGAAGCTCGACGACGTTCGGCGCGGGAAACAGCCCGGCATTC
>CAYQMP010000455.1:0-1812 GCA_964418615.1 uncultured Chthoniobacter sp.
GATTTCGATCCGGATAAAAATCCCATCGTGCGCATCCAAGTGGGACGGTTGCGGCGGGCGCTGCAGAGTTATTACGCGGGCCGCGGCGCGGGCGATGCAGTGACGGTTTCCGTGCCGCCGGGCTCTTATAACATGCATTTCGAGCGGTCCTTGCCGCCGGCGCGGCGCCGTGTGGCCCGCGCGTTGCCGCGTCCGGCTGTCGGCGTGATCGAGTTCCGCGGGGTCGGACTGAAAGAGCCTTGGGACACGTTGCCCTACGTCTTGGCGGAGGAACTGACGATGGCCCTCGGGCGTCTGGAAGATTTGCGCGTGCTCGGACCTTTTGTGCGCGCGCGCCTCGAGCACGAAGGACTGGAGGCTCCCGATCTGGCGAAGCGATACAAGACGGATTTCCTCGTCGATGGCAGCTTGCACCGCGAGGGCAAGGCCTACGTGTTGCGCGTGCGGCTGCTCGACGGTCCGAGCGGACACCAGCTATGGGGCGCGACCCACCGCTGCGGCGTCGGTGCGGCCTGCGATCTCGCCGCCATGGAAAAGGAATTGATCCAGCGGCTGGCCTATGAGATCGGCACCGAGTATGGCTTCCTGCACCGTCATCTTTCCGCGTTGGCGCTGGTGAAGTCCGAACGCTCGCTGGCGGTCTACGAGGCGGTGGTCACGGCGCGCGTTTACTTCGGCCATCCCTCGGTGAACTCGCTGCGGCGCGCGCTCAAAGTGCTGCGGGCCGCGCTGAAGAAATACCCGGATGAGTCGCTGCTGCATGCGCTTCTGGTCTTGGTGATGGCCGGCATTCCGTTGGAACCGCTCTGGCGCGGTCCGTTTCCCATGAGGGAAATGACCGCCCACGCCGAGCGCTGCTACCTGCTGGATCCGCTCAATGGTTGGTCCGCGCTGGCTCTCGGGGTCTCCGCCGTGTTGCGCGGCGAGACGGAGGAGCTGGCGCGCCTCTGTGCCCGCCTGGCCGACGATCCGCAGACACCGAAATCGATCCTTGGCGGCATGGGATTGTGGATGTGTTACCGCAAAGTGGATCGCGACCGCGGTTTGCAGTTCATCGACGAGGCTTGTGCGCTCAACCCGCACATGCCCGGCGTGCTGCGTCTCGGTCCCTGCTTCGTGGCCTTGGAGGCTCGCGATCTCCATAAAGCCACGCGCGAGATCGACGCCTACGGTTTTCCCGACGGGTGGATGGACTCGCTGGTGCGCGCGACCATCGCCGCGCTGCGCGGCGAGGCGGACGAGGCGCAAAGTCATTGGCGACGCTTCCGCCGGTTCGAGCCGGATTTCGCCAAGCACGGCTTCCGCCGCGTGCGCCTGCTTCTGCACGACGATTATGTTGATCTTTGCGTGCGCGCCCTGCGCGCGGTGCGGGTCAAGATTCCGGAGTCGAAGTGGCCGTCCGCGCGAAGCGGTGGCCGCGATACAGCCAGACGAGGAACATCGTCGTCAGCACGAAGCCGAGGCCGAGCGAAGTAGTGATAACCATGGCCCAGCCGCGTCCGGTGACGTTGAGCAGCACCGTCGAATAGAAGATCCCGATCGAGTAGCAAAGGGCCCAGATGCACCAGGAGAGGAGCGAGATGGCGCGGCTCTCGCGCCTTTGGATCAGGCGGATCCATTGCGGCACGTAGGCGGTGAGGGAAATGAGCGGGACGATCGACTGCAGCACGTTGGCCACGGTCATGAGGGTTTCCAGGTTCGGGTTCATGGCCCGTGACCAGAGGCGAGGTCGGTTGTCCGCGCAAGAGCAAATTCAGCGGAGGTAAACATCTTCGCGGGCGGCGTGTTACGGTAACACCATTGCGGGAAGCG
>CAYQMP010000456.1:0-1783 GCA_964418615.1 uncultured Chthoniobacter sp.
ATTTTCGAGCGTGAGGTAGAGGGCGGCGAGCGGGTGGGTGCGGTCGTTGTTTTCGAGCGCGGTGGCGACGGCTTCGATTTGCGCCGCGTCGCCCGTTTCGTCGGCGAGATCATCGAGTCCGCGGCAGAAAGCGTAGAGCTGTGTCGCCGAGCGGCGGCGTTCTGCGGGAAGAAATTTTCCGGCGAGGTTGAAGCTTTTGCCGGCGCGGGCGAGGAGTTCTTCGGGGGTCGGAGTGCTCACGTGGGAAAGTTTTTAACCGTGGAGGGGATGGTGGATTTTATCGTCGTGACGGGCGAGACGCCCGTGCCCCCTGGAAGATATGAGCAGCTCATGCCGCGCGGCGGAGGAGGTTTTCGACCACTTTGGCCGAGCTGAGGACACCGGGCATGCCAGCGCCGGGATGCGTGCCGGCCCCGACGAAATAGAGACCGGGAACATCTTCGCTTTCGTTGTGGAAGCGGAACCAGGCGGATTGGGTGAGGATAGGGGCGATGGAGAAACCCGTGCCGTGCGTGGTGAGGAGTTGGTCGCGGAAGTAGGGCGGGGCGACGTGGAATTGCGAGACGAGGTGTTGGTCGAGGTCGGGGAGAATGGTTTTTCCGAGATGCTCGAGGATGCGTTGGGCGTAGCGCGGACCTTCGATGTTCCAATCGATCGCGTGCTGGAGGTTGGGGACGGGGGAGAGGACGTAGAAGGTGTCGTGTCCGTCGGGCGCCATGGACGGATCGGTGGCGGTCGGGCGGTGGAGGTAGAGGCTGAAATCGTCGGCGAGGATGCCGCGCTTGAAGATGTCGTCGAGGAGTCCACGGTAGCGGGGACCGAAGAGGATGGTGTGATGGGCGACGTCCTCGTAGCGGCGATTGGTGGCGAAGTAGAGGACGAAGAGGCCCATGGAATATTTGCGTGAGGCCAGCTTTGCGTCGGTCCATTTG
Organism: uncultured Chthoniobacter sp.; assembly: GCA_964418615.1. GTDB lineage: Bacteria > Verrucomicrobiota > Verrucomicrobiia > Chthoniobacterales > JACTMZ01 > JACTMZ01. The sequence goes on from CAYQMP010000456.1 coordinate 933, forward strand.
CGTCGATGTTCGGCGGGGACAAGGTTGCGGTAGACGGTGGGCGGATCGGCGTTGGCCACTACGAGGTTGGCTTCGAGGGTTTCGCCGTCGGAAAGACGGACGCCGTTGGCGCGTCCTTCCTTGATGAGGATTTCCTCAACGGTGGCATTGCCGCGGAACTGCACGTTGTGGCGGCGTCCGAGTTCGAGCAGGGCGTCGACCAAAGCTCCGGTGCCGCCGCGGGGGAACCAGACGCCCCATTGGCGTTCGAGATAGTGGATGAGGGAGTAAAGACAGGAGGTGTCGAACGGGTTGCCGCCGACGAGGAGGGGTTGGATGCTGAAGAACATGCGCAGGGACGGATCGCGCAGGTGGGAGCAGACAAGATCGTAGACCGTGCGGTCGCCGCGCAGGCGGACAAGATCGGGGAGGATGCGGATCATGTCCGTAAGGCTGCCGAATGGCTCGGCGGCGAGTTTGGTGAAGCCTGTGTCGTAAAGTTTGCGCGATTTCTCGAGCAGGCGCAGGTAGCCGCGCTGGTCAAGGGGATTGAATTTGGCGATTTCGCGCAGGGTGTCCTCGACGGTGCCGCCGTAGTCGAAGGCGCGTCCTTCGTGGTCGATCATGCGATACCACGGTTTGACCGGGAGGAATTCGATGTGGTCGGCGCGGTGTTCGCCGAAGAGGGCGAACAATTCGTCGAAGAGGAACGGGGCGGTCAGGACGGTCGGACCGGCGTCGTAGAAGAATCCGTCGCGGCGGAAAACGCGGGCGCGTCCACCGTGGTCGGGTTGGCGTTCGAGCAGGGTGACGTCGTGACCGAGGGCGCGGAGGCGCAGGGCGGCGGCGAGGCCGCCGAAACCGGAACCGAT
>CAYQMP010000457.1:0-1782 GCA_964418615.1 uncultured Chthoniobacter sp.
GTCCTCGGCGGTGCTCACGCAATTGGCAAAGGCATAGAAGTTGCCCCGCCCCATGCCGAAGGTGACGTCCCACTGCGAAGGCATGCGGAGGATTTTCGGCTCGCGCGGGTCGCCCCGGAGGTCGTTGAAGGCGGTGAATTTCGGCTCTTCTTTGCTGCCTTCATTGCGCGCCCAAGCGAGCTGGCCATTGCTGCGGCCGGCCACGAGGTCGGGAAGACCGTCGCCGCTCAGGTCGCCGGCGGCGAGCGAGGTGATGCCCTCACCCACGATGAGAGCACGGCCGGGATCCGGGTTGATTCCCCCATCGCGGGCCAGAAATCCGGCGAAGGGAACAACGACCGGATCGGTCGCATTGAAGGACCACTTTCCGTCGTTGAGATGCACGGCAATCCGACCACCGCGGTCGGCGACTAGAATGTCGGGTTGCCCGTCGCCGTTGAGGTCGGCGATGGCGGGACTGAGCTGCTCGCGGCCCTCGCCGAGAGCAAGGGCCTGGCGCTTGGCTTCGTTGAAGACAGGGCGTCCGGCGCCGCCTTGGTTGAGGAAGAGGTGGATGTTGTTGGCGGAGTAGGATCCTTCGCCGACCAGAAGATCGGGGAGGCCGTTTTTGTCCCAATCGAACATGAGCGGCGAGAAGACGTTGCCCCAGCGGCGGGCCGGGTCCTTGGTCGTCGGCACGATGGCGGACGTAAACGGCTGGGGCTGACGGAAGCCGGGCGCGCCGGCCGAGCCTTGGTTGGGGATGACAAGGATTTCGCCGAAATAATTTCCCACCACCAAGTCAGACATGCCGTCGCCATTCACATCGGCCAGCGAGCCACGCGGACCGCGACGGCGTTGGCTCCAGCGGTCGAGCCACGCGCCGTATTCGTTGCCCTCGGCCTGCGAAAGCTCCGGCGGCATCCAGGGAGGATCGCCTTCGGGCAGGGAGAGATACGGGAGCGACAACTCGGCCACGTCGAACTTGGGTTCTTGCGCGGAGCCGCGGTTGAAATAGACGCGGACATAGCCGAGGGCGTCGGTAGAAAGGAGGTCGAGTTTGCCGTCCGCGTTGAGGTCGGCCACCGCGACGCCGGGAGGCATCTGCTGACGGGCGATATTTCCGTCGGTATTGAGCACGAAAAGGTAGGCCGTGGGTGCGGCGAGGATTCCGTCGAAATTGACACCGTTCCAAAGGTTGGGCGCGTCGTAGGTCTGGTCGAAGTTGCCGTTGCGCACCGCGTTGCCTCCGGCCGGGGCTTCTTGGGCCATGGCGGGGGAAACGGAAAGCAATCCGAGGGCAGCAACAGCGGGGATGGAACGCAGCATCGGGAAAGAGAATCTTTAGCATCCCAAGCGGGCAAAGGCCAACGCAGGATTTGTCATGCGCAACGGCTACGCGTCGTAGACGCGTGCGGTCTTGGTCGCCGCGGCGGCGAGATCGCGGCGCAGGTCGGCCGGCTCGAGCACTTCGGCTTCGGCGCCCCAGCCGAGGATCCATTGGCGCAGGTCGGGCGAGAGACCGACGCGCATTTCGAGAACGAGGCCGGACTTGCCGGGTGACAATTTTTGCGAGGCGTGCCAGACGCGTTCGCCGACAAGGCGCGCGGCGACGCCGGTGAAGCGGATGCGGACTTTCGCGGTGCGTCCACCTTCGAAGACGGCGAAGCTGCCCTCAAGGATTTTGGCCAAGGAGAAATCCTTGGGACGCCGGAACTTGGCGCCGGTCTTTTCCACCCGGCGGATACGCGGGAGGGCGAAGGTGCGCACCGCGCCGCGGTCGGTGTCGTGGGCGAAGAGATA
>CAYQMP010000458.1:0-1778 GCA_964418615.1 uncultured Chthoniobacter sp.
CGGATATTGCAGGGCTATGGCCGGAACCGAACTTGCGGTGCAAATCGAACAGATGGGGAGGAAAGCCCGGGCGGCATCGCGGGCTCTGGCCCTGTGTTCCAAAGACGAGAAAAATGCCGCGCTGATGGCCATGGCCGATGCCCTCGAAGCGGCCGAGGCCGGGATTGTCGCGGCCAACGCGAAAGATCTCGAGGCGGCCCCGGGTTACGGGCTGAACGCCGCGGCGGTCGACCGGCTGCGCTTGGACTCCGCGCGCATCAAGGCCATGGCCGCGGGCGTGCGCGAGGTGGCCGACCTGCCGGACCCGTGCGGGGAAATCCTCCGCGAATGGACGCGCCCGAACGGCATGAAGATCACCAAGGTCCGCGTGCCCATCGGCGTGGTCGGGATCATCTACGAGTCGCGTCCCAATGTGACGGCCGATGCGGCGGTGCTTTGCGTCAAATCCGGCAATGCCTGCATCCTGCGTGGCGGCAAGGAGGCCATCCATTCGAACACGGCCATCGCCAAAGCGCTCTCCGCCGGGGCGATCAATGCGGGCCTGTCGGCGGACATCATCCAACTGGTGCCTTTCACCGACCGCGAGGGTGTGCGGTTGCTTGCCCAAATGGACCGCTATCTCGACGTCATCGTGCCGCGGGGCGGCCATGCGCTGATCGAGGCGGTGGTGGAGCATGCGCGCATGCCGGTGATCAAGCACTACCACGGGGTGTGTCATGTCTACGTCGACAAAGCGGCCGACCTCGCCATGGCGGAGAAGATCGCGGTGAACGCGAAGTGCCAGCGACCGGGTGTCTGCAATGCCATGGAAACCCTCCTCGTCCACCGCGATGTGGCGGAGAAGTTCCTGCCTTCCGTGGCCGACGCGCTGCGCGGCAAGGGTGTCGCCTTGCGCGGCGACCGGCGCACTTGCGAGGTGTTGGGCAGCGGGGTCGAGCCAGCCACGGAGGCCGACTGGACGACGGAATACCTCGACCTCATCCTGAGCATCCGGGTGGTCGATTCGTTGGAGCAGGCCGTCGACCATATCGAGAACTACGGTTCGCATCACAGCGATTCGATTGTCACGGCCGACGAAGCGGCGGCGCGCAAGTTTCTTGCCGCGGTCGATTCGGCGGTCGTCTTCTGGAATGTCTCCACGCGTTTCAACGACGGCGGGGAATTCGGTTTCGGCGCGGAAATCGGGATCAGCACGGACAAACTCCACGCGCGCGGGCCGATGGGCCTCGAGGAGTTGACCACCTACAAATACGTGGTGACCGGTTCGGGTCAGGTCCGCGGGTAAGCATGGCCAAGACGGTGCAGGTTTTCTACGAAGGCCGCGTGCAGGGCGTGGGCTTCCGCTACACGGCGCGACGCCTCGCCGCGGGATACGATGTGGCCGGGTATGTGCGCAACTTGGCGGACGGACGTGTCGAGCTGGTTGCTTCCGGCGATGATGAGGAGGTGGACGGATTTTTGACGTCGTTGCGGGAGAGCGAGCTGGCCGGGCATATTGCCGGCGAGTCGGCTGCGGAGGTTGGCAAACCGGCCGGGCTCCGGGGGTTCGAGATACGTTTCTGACCGCCGGAGTCATGCCAAGTCCCGAAGGATTTCGGGCCTTGTTTTTTAGGGTAGGGACGAGCGGCCCGCTCGTCCGCTTTTCTTCCAACAGACACGCGGGCCATTGTTCGATGGCTCATTCTTCCGGTCTGGTCTCGGCATCTACGAAAGGCACCGACGGTCATAGACCGCCGCTACAATTTTCGGAGGTTCTGGGGAGACTTCTCAGCGTCCTC
>CAYQMP010000459.1:0-1777 GCA_964418615.1 uncultured Chthoniobacter sp.
TCATCCTCGCGGGCCACAGCCAAGGGAGTTACCACCTGATTCGGCTGATGCGGGAATTGTTCGACGAGGCAGATTCGGCGCTTGCGGAGCGGCTCGTGGCGGCTTACGTGCCGGGCATGCAGCTGGACCCTTCGGGCTTCAAGCACCTTCGGCCCATGCACGAACCGGAGGCCACGGGGGGCTACTTGACGTGGATGACGGTGACGCGCGGTCATTATCCGGAGTACTACCACGACGGGTTCCTTTCGAATCCAACCGTGAACCCGATTACGTGGACCGCGGATTTGGAGGAGTACAGCGCGTACGGGGCGCACCTGGGCATCCTGAACCGGAAGATGCAACTGCGGTATTCGCGGACGATTCGGGCGATTCCGAAGGACGGACTTCTGTGGATTCGGCCGTTGCGCATGCCGTTGGGGTCGATGCTGGGGTTGAAGGATTGGCACATTGCGGATTACAATTTGTTCTGGGCCAACATCCGGCACAACGCGGAACAGCGGACGCGGGCTTGGTATGCGCGCCATCGGGGCGGCTGAGGAGGAAAAGGCGCGGTGGACGGAGGCGGGCGGGTTAACTTTGCGGCGGTTTTGGCCTCAAACACCATCAACGACATGGTTTCCCAACAGACTCCCCCTGCCCCCTATCGCCCGACGCACCAAGTGCGCATCGTCACCGCCGCCAGCCTCTTCGACGGCCACGACGCGGCCATCAACATCATGCGGCGCATCATGCAACGTTCGGGTTGCGAGGTCATTCACCTCGGACACGATCGGAGCGTTGACGAGGTGGTCAACTGCGCGATCCAAGAGGACGCGCAGGGCATCGCGATGACGTCGTACCAAGGCGGGCACATCGAGTACTTCAAGTACATGAAGGACCTGCTCGACGAGCGCGGCGCGGGACACATCCGCATCTTCGGCGGGGGCGGTGGCACCATTTTGCCGGAGGAAATCGCCGAGTTGCACGCGTACGGCATCGAGCGGATTTACCACCCGGACGACGGGCGCGCGATGGGCCTGCAGGGCATGATCAACGACCTGATTGAGCGCGCGGATTTTGCGACGGTGGAAAACGTGTCGGCGTTGGACGGTGCGTTGGAGCGACTTGCTGAAGGCCAAACCCGCGACATCGCTCGCTGCATCACAGCCGCAGAAACCGACCCCGAGGGCTTCGGTTCGGCCTTCGCCACGGCGCACGCAGAACTGCCCGCCGTGCCTGTCCTCGGCATCACCGGCACAGGCGGCGCGGGGAAGTCCTCGATGGTCGATGAACTCGTCCGGCGCTTCCTCCTCGACTTCCCGAACGCCCGGATCGGCCTCATCAGCGTCGACCCCTCGAAGCGCAAGACCGGCGGCGCCCTCCTCGGCGACCGCATCCGCATGAACGCCATCCAAAACGGACGGGTCTACATGCGCTCCCTCGCCACGCGCCAATCCAACCTCGCCCTCTCCAAGCACGTCGCCGAAGCCGTGAACGTCCTGAAAGCCGCGCGGTTCGACCTCGTCGTCCTCGAGACTTCCGGCATCGGCCAGAGCGACACGGAAATCATGGACCACAGCGACGTGGCGCTCTATGTGATGACGCCCGAATTTGGCGCCGCCACCCAGCTCGAGAAAATCGACATGCTCGACTTCGCTGACGTGGTGGCCATCAACAAGTTCGACAAACGCGGCGCCCTCGACGCCATCCGCGACGTGCGCAAGCAATTCAAGCGGAACCACGACCTCTGGGACGCCGACGACGCGGACCTGCCCGTGGTCGGCACCATCGCCTCGCA
>CAYQMP010000460.1:0-1776 GCA_964418615.1 uncultured Chthoniobacter sp.
GTGACGATGGTCAAGGACGACAGCGGCGAGCCGGTTCCGGGGACGTACTACTGATGGCCCGCAATCCGCTGATGGCCTATGCGTCGGCGGCTCCCGCACGCAATCCCTTGATGGGTGGTCCAGGCCCCTACGAGGCGCGGCAGTCGGATCGGAGTGCGTTGGCGCAGTCGATGGCGGCCGACGTGGACCCGCTCAACGCGGCGCTCGCGGACTACTGGCGGGGTCTGAGCGGGCAGGGGCAGGGGTCGGGCTGGTTCGGCATGAACACGGTCCCGCAGGAGTTGAACCGGCTTGCTGCGTTCAATCGTGAGGCTGCGGGCACGGAGAACCCGCTGACCGGACCCGAAGGCATGGCGGCGATGCGAGCGCTGTTTGACAGCCCGCTTGCGCCGGGGTTCGGGGCCATCGGAACCGTTGGCGGTGTCGGTGCAAGGACGGCTGACCTCGTGGCCCTTGCGCGGGCGCAGGACATGGCGGCGGCGGGCGAGGATGCCGCGAAGATCGTCCGTGAGACGGGCTGGTGGACGGGACCGGACGGCAAGTGGCGGTTTGAGATCGACGACAGTCAGGCGATGGCGCGAATGCCCGTCTCAGGGATCGAGGCGCGGCAGGACCAGTACCGCGTGACCGCTCCGATGGCCTACCGCCACGACGACCTTTATGCGGCTTATCCCGAGTTGATGAGCACCGGCATCCGTTCGGAGAGGGGCAATCCGGGGGCGTATTTCGAGCCTGAGAACAATATCGTTGGCATTGTCGGCCCGAAGCCGGACAAGTACGACATGCCCCGCGCAGACGTTGTGGGGCACGAGCTACAGCATAACGTTCAGAAGCTGGAGGACTTCGCGCGCGGCGGTTCGATGGCGCAGTTTTCGGAAGCCCCGGCGCGTCGTCTTGAACTGGAATACGGCTGGTCCAAGGCTGCCGTGGACAAGTTGAAGTCGGCAATCGACGAGGGTGCCGATCAGGCTCTTATCCGCGATCCGTCGCGCAACGGCGCTTACACGATGATTCAGGGGCGCGACGAAATGGCCCGCCTCTATGACGAACTTTCTTCGCGGCTCGGTCAGTTGGACGCGGAATACAAAGCAGCAGACCCCTTTGAGCAGTACCGCCGCCTCTACGGCGAAGTCGAAGCCCGCGCCGTGCAGGCCCGCATGAACATGACCCCCGAGGAACGCCGCCTGCGTCCCTTCTGGCTGGATGCCGACGTGCCGCAGGACCAGTGGATTGTGAGGGGCCAGGACGGCGGCGTGTCGATGTCCACGGATGACGTGGCGCAGGGTGCGGCACGGCTGGCGGATGACCTCCCGCGCCTCTTTTATCGCGGCACGAATCCCGGGGACACCCGCCGCATCAGAACGGGCGCTGATACATGGGACAGCTATTTGTTCGCGTCCTCTGTTGAGGACGAGGCGCGCATGTACGGCTCATCCATTGAGCGGATCATGGCAAAGCCGGACGCCAAAATCCTTTACGAGGGGACGCGAGATTGGGTGCGCGTCGTCGGCAAGTGGCGCAAGAACGAAAGCATGTTGGATTACGCAGACCGCGCGGCCCGAGCGGCGCGAGAAGCTGGATACGACGCGGCGCATTTCAAAATGCAGGGCAACGTCGGAACGGCCATTTTCAACGAAAGCGCGTTCATTCGTAATTACGGCAACGAAGCGGAGGCGGGACAGTGAGAGCGGAGATCGCCACCCACTTCGCACAGGCGCGATCCCTTCCCCATTCGTCGCAGAGGCTCGTCAACCTCTACGCAGAGAGGGGCGACGG
>CAYQMP010000461.1:0-1759 GCA_964418615.1 uncultured Chthoniobacter sp.
GCCGCCGATGCGCCAACGATCCTTCTTTTTCTTCAGGCACCGGAGTTCCGGAATCGACTCCAGCGAAATAAGGACGGGGAACTTCTTGAAGCGCTTGCTGATTTCCAGGCCCAGTTCCGTCGCTCCGGCAACCAACCGGGCTTCGGGATACTTCTTGCGCAGACGGAACAATTCCTTGAGCGATGCGGGGCGGAAAAACTTTGCACTCGCCGACTCATAATCCGCGGCGGCCGCCGTGGCCTCCGCCTTTTTCAGCCGCTGGCCGAACTCGTCACGGGCGGCATTGTCCGCCGCGGTCCACGCTTCCAGCGCCGCTTGCCGGATCGGACGGTATCCCGTGCAGCGGCACAAATTTCCGCACAGTTGGTCGTTCAGCTGCCACTCGCGATCGAGGTCTTTGCGGTAATACCCCTCGAACATCGACATGATGATCCCCGGCGTGCAGTAGCCGCATTGGGATCCGTGGCTGGCCACCATGCATTGCTGGACCGGGTGCAGGTGGCCGTTGCCAACGCCCTCGACCGTGACAAGCTCCCGCCCGTGAAGCAGGGCAAGCGGCGTGAGGCAACTGTTGAACGACCGCCATGCCGGCTTGCCGTCCGCATCGGCGTCAATCATTGCCACCGAGCACGCGCCGCAATCGCCTTCCGCGCAGCCCTCCTTGGACCCGGTCCGGCCCGAGGCCCGCAGCCAGTCGAGGAGCGGGGTGTTCGGATCAATGCCGGTCAGGCGGACAGATTCGCCGTTCAGCGTGAACTCCAGGGCCTCCTTCATGTTCTGAGCTGGCCAAAGTGCTCCTTTCGGCGGAGAGAGTCCAGCCGGATACACTGAAAAACTTGCACGCCGCCGCGCTGCCGATATGCTTTTGCCAACGCTCGGGTGGTGAAATGGCAGACACGTACGTTTGAGGGGCGTATGCCGCAAGGCATGGGGGTTCAAGTCCCCCCCCGAGCACCACTTTTCTTCCTCAGCCCGTGAAAAAACGCACCGAAACCGACAGCATGGGCGCGATCGATGTGCCCGCCGACCGCTATTACGGCGCGCAAACCGCCCGCTCGCTCATCCACTTTGCCATCGGCAACGACACCAAGCCGCGCGAGCTTGTCCGCGCCCTCGGCGTCCTGAAAAAAGCCTGCGCCCTCGTCAACCAGGACCTCGGCAAACTCCCGGCCGACAAAGCAACGCTCATCGCGCAAGCCGCAGACGAAGTCATCGCGGGCAAACTCGACGCCCATTTCCCGCTCCGCATCTGGCAGACCGGTTCCGGCACCCAGAGCAACATGAACGCCAACGAGGTCATCTCCAACCGCGCCATCGAAATGGCCGGCGGTGAGATGGGATCGAAAACCCCGATCCATCCGAACGACCACGTCAACATGTCGCAGTCTTCGAACGACACTTTCCCCACGGCCATGTCGATCGCCGCCGCCGAGGTGGTGGTGCACAAACTCCTCCCCGCCGTCCGCGAACTGCGCGACACCCTCGATGAAAAAGCGAAAGCCTTCGCCGGGATTGTCAAAATCGGCCGCACGCACTTGCAGGATGCCACGCCGATCACGCTCGGCCAGGAATTCTCCGGCTACGTGGCGTTGCTCGATGCCGATCTTGCCCGTATCGAGGCCACGCTCCCGGGCATCATGTCGCTGGGCATCGGTGGCACCGCGGTCGGCACCGGGCTCAATTCGCATCCGGAATTCGCCGAGCGCGCCGCCAAGAAGATCGCCGAGCTGACCGGCCTTCCTTTCACCTCGAATCCCAA
>CAYQMP010000462.1:0-1749 GCA_964418615.1 uncultured Chthoniobacter sp.
TCTTGGTTGTTCCGTCATCGTTGGCGGCGTGGCGGGAAGTGTCCGAGGGATGGATCGATCCTTATGCGCGCGACGATCGGCGGGCGGACGACGGCTTGGTGTTCGAAGTGTCAGAAGATGTGATGGGGGACACCAAACCCGGAATGGATCTGGATCATCGAGCAAGGCTTTGTGGGTTTGGGACACTCGGTTCGCGTGTCCGTTGGAAAAGAGCGGACGAGCGAGCCGCTCGTCCTTACCTCAGGCGGCAGGGATTGGTGACGAGTTCGGTCACGAGAAAACCAGTGAGCGCTCGGTTTCGATGAGTTGGCGCCAGTGGCCGGGGACGAGATCTGGGGGGAGATGGAATTGGCCGATGGCCACGCGGAGGAGGCGGAGGGTTGGGTGGCCGACAGCGGCGGTCATTTTGCGGACTTGGCGGTTGCGGCCTTCGCGGAGGGTGAGTTCGATCCAGCTGGTGGGAATGTTTTGGCGGTGGCGGATGGGGGGATTGCGGGGCGGGATGAGGATGGTTGTGGAGCGGGTCGTGACGGGCGGGACGCCCGTGCCCCCTGAATGGGCATCGATGCGTTCGGCTTGGGTGGGGAGAGTTAATTTTCCTTCGATGACGACGCCGCGACGCAGATTTTGCAGGGCGGCTTCGGTGATTTCGCCTTCGACTTGCGCCCAATAGGTGCGGGGGTGGGCGTTTTTGGGATCGAGGAGTTTGGTGTTGAGGCCGGGCTCGTCGGAGAGAAGAAGAAGACCTTCGCTGTCTCGGTCGAGGCGGCCGAGCGGGTAGATGTTTTTTGGTAGTCCGAATTCGGACAACGTCCGTTGTCCGGGATGGTCCGGCGTGAATTGGGAGAGGACGCCGTGGGGTTTGTTCAGGGCGAGGAGCATCGGGGAAACGACCGTCGCCGGGGACGGCGACGCTACAGGAAGGCGTCCACGCGGGCGAGGATTAGAGCAGCAGCAGCGCCGGTTTTTCGACGAGGCGTCGGAGGGCGTTCATGTATTCGGCGGCCACGGCGCCGTCGACCACGCGGTGATCACCGCTGCCCGAGATGACGAGGCGGTGTCCGATGACGATTTGGTCCTGCTCGTTGACCACCGGCTGTTTGGTGATGGCGCCGACGCCGAGGATGAAGGACTGCGGCGGATTGATGATGGGCAGGAAGCTGTCGATGCCGAAACCGCCGAGGCTGGAGAGGGTGATGGTGCCGCCTTGGTATTCCTCGGGCTTGAGTTTTTTGCCGCGGGCTTTGCCGGCGAGTTCTTTCATCGCGATGCTAACCTCGCGCAGGGAAAGGGTGTTCGCTTTTTTGATCACCGGAGTGATCAGACCGTCTTCGATGGCCACGGCGACGGCGAGATTGACGTCGGCATATTCGATGATGGCATCGCCGTCATAGGCCGCATTGATCTTGGGCACTTCGGCTGCGGCGCGGGCGGCGGCGAGGAGGATGAAGTCGTTGACTGTGAGTTTTTGTCCGCCGTCCTTCTCGGCCAGGGCATTGAGCTCTTTGCGCAGGGCCATGAGCGGTCCACCGTCCATCGTGACGCTGAGATAGAAATGCGGGATCTGCGTTTTGCTGGCGAGGAGGCGCTCGGCGATGGTCTTGCGCATGCCGGTGAGCGCGATGGATTTTTCCTCGCCGGCGATGCCGTGCGCGGCGCGGATGGCAGGGGCGGCGGAAACCGCGGCTCCCCCACCCCCGACGGGTGCGGTTTCGACATCCTTTCTGACGATGCGTCCGCCGGGACCGG
>CAYQMP010000463.1:0-1742 GCA_964418615.1 uncultured Chthoniobacter sp.
ACGCTGCCGTGCATGCCGAGCCATTTGAGCGAAAGCGGATGGGTCTCGGGGAAGCAGCCGATGCCCATGAGCGTGGTGGCCACGGGGATCTGGGTGCGTTCGACGAACTCGAGCAACTCGGGCGCGGCGTCCGAGGTGATGATGCCGCCGCCGCAATAGATCATGGGATCGCGCGACTGCTTGATGAGACGGATCATTTCGAGCAACTGCTCGTCGGTGGCGTGCTTGTCGGGATTGTAACCGCGGAAGGTGACTTTCTCGGGGAAGACCGGCTCGATTTTCTGGTTCTGGATGTTCTTCGGCAGGTCGATGAGCACCGGGCCGGGGCGTCCGGTGGTGGCGATCTGGAAGGCCTCTTTGACGATGCGCGGGATTTCGTGGATGTCCCAGATGAGGTAGCTGTGCTTCACGATCGGCAGGGTCATGCCGAAGATGTCGGTTTCCTGGAACGCGCCGCGTCCGATCATGTCCTGCGGCACCTGGCCGGTGATGGCGATGACCGGGACCGAATCCATGAAGGCGTCGGCCAAGCCGGTGACGAGGTTGGTCGCGCCGGGGCCCGAGGTGGCCATGCAAAGACCGACTTTGCCGGTGGCGCGGGCGTAGCCTTCGGCGGCGAAAACCCCGCCCTGCTCGTGGCGCGGGAGGATGGTGCGGATCTGCTTGGAGCGGGTGAGCGCCTGATGGATCGGCATGCTGGCCCCGCCGGGGTAGGCGAAAATGGCGTCGGCGCCCTCGAGTTCGAGGCACTTAACAAGAATCTCCGCGCCGTTCATCAGCTTGGCGCTTTGCTGCGCCGAAGCGGGTCCGCGGCCGGTGGCGGTCGAAATGCTCATCGGGGGGTTATAGCCGAGGGCCCGTGGGGGCGCAACCACTGTGAAGGGGGGGCGTGCCCGCGAGAAAGCCTATCTCTTTCGCGCAGCCATATCCAACCAGAGCGCCTGGCGGAAAAACGGGGTGCGTTTGTGGCGGAAGCCCCACCAACCGGCGGCGATGGCCAGCTTGTGCAGCTCGGGATAAGAAAAAGCCCGCTCGGCCGAGAGGCGGGCGTCGTGCTTGGTCATGGGCTCGCGGTAAAGGACTTCGGTCACCGCAAAAATGGCCGTCTGGGCCAGGCGCGAGCGGCGGAGGTCGGTGACGAGGGCCACGCCTTTGGTCAGCTCGCGGCAACGGCGCAACAAGCGGATGGCGTCCGACTCGTCGAGGTGGTGCAGGACGAGATTGCAAAGGACGACGTCGTAGATGGTTCCCTCGGCGAAGGTGAGAAAGTCGCCGCGCTGGAAACGGATCTCGGGAAAGTCGGCGGACATTTTTTCCGCGATGTCGAGGGTGGGTTGCTGGCGGTCGACGGCGGTGACGATGACTGGGCAGCCCAGCTCGCGGGAGCGGCGGACGACGGCGCGCGGGATGTCGGCCGCGCCGGTGCCCAGGTCGAGGATGCGCAGCGGTTCGCGGCGGGACAGGGCCGGCCCGAGATAATCGAGCACGAGCTTGTGCGCGCCGAAGCGGCGGTTGAGCGACTCGAGGTTGGCCAGATCGCGCTCGAGCTCCGGAGAAACGGTCTCGGCCACATCCATCCACTCGGGACGGCTCTCTTCGAAATTCCGGATCATGATTGGATTCGATGGAAAGGCAGGCGGCTCCACCGGCTGTCATAATAACAGATCCCGAGAAATCTCGAACTCAACCCAACTCCTCGCCCGGTAGGGCCCGCTGGCCCAGCGGGCCGCTGCTTTTCCGAT
>CAYQMP010000464.1:0-1736 GCA_964418615.1 uncultured Chthoniobacter sp.
TTGTGGTGTCGGGTCTGCCGGTGATCTCCCCCAAGGGTTGACTGGTTGGCGCAAACTCCTCCCCCGTCGAGACAAGATTCCATGATCGCAACTAAATCATCCTTCCGTTCCAAAACCCGCAAGTCGTCCACCCCGCGCTCTGCCTCCGCGCGCGCCACAAAGCCGGCCAAGACCGGTGCGGCGCGCCCGACCGGACGCAGCAAAGGCCTCAAGTTCGAACCGCGTTTCCACACGCAGTCCGGCACGCCCTTCGACCACGTGGAGTGGGACAAGCGCACCGCCGAAATCAACGACGACTCCGGCAAAGTCATCTTCAAGCAGGAGAATGTCGAAGTCCCGCGCAGTTGGAGCGCCCTCGCCACCAAGATCGCCGTCTCGAAATATTTCTACGGCGACCTCTCCAACGGAACCGACCCGCACAAAGGCGGACGCGAATCCTCCATCCGCCAACTCATCCACCGCGTCACCCGCACCATCACCGACTTCGGCAAGCGCGACGGTTACTTCGCCGATGACGCCAGCGCCGAGGCGTTCTACAACGACCTCACCTGGCTCTGCCTCCACCAGCACGGCGCGTTCAACAGCCCCGTGTGGTTCAACGTCGGCCTCTACCAGCAATACGGCATCGGCAAGGACGCCGGCCAAGGCAACTGGTTCTTCAACCACCTCACCGGCGAAGCCGAGCGCGCGCCCTCGCAATACGAATACCCGCAAGCCAGCGCCTGCTTCATCCAGTCCGTCGACGACAACATGGAAAGCATCCTCGACCTCGCCAAGAGCGAGGCCATGCTTTTCAAATACGGCAGCGGCACCGGCAGCGACCTCTCCACCCTCCGCTCGACCCGCGAAAAACTCAGCGGCGGCGGCAAACCCAGCGGCCCGCTCTCCTTCCTCAAAGTCTACGATCAGGTGGCCAGCGTGGTGAAAAGCGGCGGCAAAACCCGCCGCGCCGCCAAGATGAACACGCTCAAGGATTGGCACCCCGACATCGAGGAATTCATCGAATCCAAGATGAAGGAAGAAAAGAAAGCCTGGGCGCTCATCGAGCAGGGCTATGACGGCTCCTTCAACGGCGAAGCCTACGGCTCGGTCATGTATCAGAACGAAAACCTGACCGTCCGCGTCTCCGACGAATTCATGGAAGCCGCCCTCGCCGGCCGCGAGTGGACCACCCGCCGCGTCACCGACGGCAAACCCTGCGAGAAGAAAGACGCCCGCGGACTCCTCCGCAAAATCGCCGAAGGCACCCACGTCTGCGGCGACCCCGGCATGCAGTTCGAGAGCACCATCCACAAATGGCACACCTGCAAAGGCACCGGCCGGCAGAACTCGACCAACCCGTGCTCCGAATACCTCTTCCTCGACAACACGGCCTGCAACTTGGCGTCGCTGAACCTCATGAAGTTCAAGCGCGAGGACGGCACGTTCGATGTGGAGAAATTCAAAGCCGCCGTGCGCATCTACATCACCGCGCAGGAAATCGTCGTCGACAACGCCAGCTACCCGACCAAATACATCGCGGAAAACAGCCACATCTTCCGCACCCTCGGCCTCGGCTACGCCAACCTCGGCGCGCTCATCATGAGCCACGGCTACGGCTATGACAGCCCCGAGGGCCGCGCGCTGGCCGGATCGATCACCTCGATCATGACCGGCCACGCCTACGAGCAGAGCGCCCGCATCGCCGGCATCACCGGGCCCTTCCCCGGCTACCACGATTCCAGCGCCAGCGGCGT
>CAYQMP010000465.1:0-1736 GCA_964418615.1 uncultured Chthoniobacter sp.
AGTGCACGTCGAACGCAGCGCTGTCCATCTTGTCGCACTCGAAACCCAAACCCGCCTCACCCACCGCGCCTGCGGTTCCCAAACCGCCCGTTGCCGCTGCGCCCGTAGCCGCACCCAAACCGCCGGTTCCTTCCGCTCCGTCTGTGCCGAAGCCGCCCGCCCCGGCCGGCATTTCCGCACCCAAGCCGCCGGCTCCGGTGGCTCCGTCCGGCGTAGCCGCACCCAAACCCTCCGCACCTTCGGGCATCGCTGCGCCGCCCAAGCCGTCCGCACCTTCGGCCTCCGGCATCGCCGCGCCGCTCAAACCCGCTTCGGCCGCCCCGAAACCCGCTGTCGCCGCGCCCGCCGCGATCAAACCGGGCTCTGCCGCCGAGTCGAAGAAGGGCACTTCCAAAGTCGAGATCACCCCGCCGGCCCGTCCTGCTCCGCAGGCCACGGTGAAAATCGCCTCGGCCAGCGCCAGCGCCGCCGCCGCACCCGCCGCCGCGATCAAGACAGCCGCACCGGCCGAAGCTTCCACCACCGAAGCCGCGCCCGATTCCCTCACCGGCATCCTCGCCATTGCCGCCACCGTCGTGGCCCTCGCCGCGCTCGGCATCCAGGTCTGGATGTTCCTCTAAACCACCTCAACGCAAACCCAACCACCGTCCAACACACCATGGCCAGCGCCAACGTCCTCAACCTCAACGACAGCAACTTCGACAGCGAAATCAACAAAGGAGCCACCCCGGTCCTCGTCGATTTCTGGGCCCCGTGGTGCGGACCCTGCCGCATGATCGCCCCGGTCCTCGATAAAATCGCCGACGCCACCGTGGGCAAAGCCGTCGTGGCCAAAGTCAACGTCGACGAAGCCCCCGGCGTGGCCAGCCGCTTCCGCGTCTCCTCCATCCCGACGCTTCTCTTTTTCAAAAACGGCGAAGTGAACGGACAAGTCGTCGGCCTCCAGAGCGAAGCCGACCTCATGGCGCAGCTCAACGCGTTGATGTAAACCGGAGGCCGCATGGCCTTCCCCGTCCGCGAACTCTCCCGCGCCACGCACGACCTGGCGCGCGACGCCAACCTCTACCTCGGCACCTCCTCGTGGAAATACGAGGGCTGGCTCGGTCAAGTCTACGACGAGCAGCGCTACCTCACGCGCGGCAAACTTTCGACCAAGCGCTTCGAGACCGAGTGCCTCGAAGAATACGCCGAAACCTTCCCCTCGGTCTGCGTCGATGCCGGCTACTACCGCTTCCCCTCGGAAAAATATCTGGCCAACCTCTGCGCGCAGGTGCCGGACGGCTTCCGCCTCAGCTACAAGGTCACCGATGAAATCACGGTGAAAAAATTCCCCAAGCTCGAGCGCTTCGGCGACCGCGCCGGCACGGACAACGAACATTTCCTCAACGCCAAACTTTTCATCGACGCCTTCCTCGGACCCCTCTCACCGCACCGTCAAAAAACCGGCGTGCTCATCTTCGAGTTCTCCGCGTTTTACCCGACACACTTCGAACGCCTGCGCGACTTCATCGCCTTGCTCGATGCGTTTCTCGGACAACTCCCGACCAACTGGCAATACGGCGTCGAAGTGCGCAACACGAAGCTGCTCCGCGCGGAATACTTCGACGTGCTCCACGCGCACAACGTGGCCCACGTCTTCAACAGCTGGACCAAGATGCCGCCGGTCGACGAGCAAATGGCCATGCCCGGCGCCTTCACCGCCGACTTCTTCGCCGCCCGCTTCCTCCTCCGCCCCG
>CAYQMP010000466.1:0-1733 GCA_964418615.1 uncultured Chthoniobacter sp.
GTTAGAACAATCCGTTCAACCACTTCAGCGCGTCGGGGGCGCAGCTGTTGGGCAGCGAGAAGTGGTCGTCGTTCGGGTATTCTTTGATTTCGATGGTGCCGCCGAGGTTCTTCACCAAGTCGGCGTATTTGGTCTGCCAGATGACCGGCACGGCGGTGCCTCCGTCGAAGGTGTCCATGCACATGAGCACGGGGGCGACCGGCTTGCGGGTGCCTGCGGAACCGGCGGTGATCGCTTCCTTCCAAGCGTCCAAGTTGGTCGGTTTTTCCTGCATGACCGGACCCTTCAGGCGGAAGAGTCGGGCGAAGGAGTCGTTGAGATGGTGCACCGGTTGGATGTTCCAAGCCGTTTCGAGGATCTCGATGCCCAGCGGCGTGAAATAGTCGGAGAGCTTCAGCTTGTCGGGGTTGGCGACTTGGAATCCGGCCAGCATCATGACGAGATGGGAATCCGGCGGAATCTTGGAGTTGCCGAAGGCGGCGGTGGGACCGACGGGAGTCTCGTAAGCGACGATGGCGGCGCCGGGTGACATGCAGACGGTGCCGACCAATTTCAAATCGCCGTAATCTTCGGGATCGAGTTCGGCCACGGCGGCCGAGGCGCCGCCGCCTTGCGACCATCCGGCGCCGCCGAACTTGGTGCCGGCGCCGACCTCTTCCATCTTGCGCGCGGCGTGGACGAGATAAACGGCGTCGCGGGCTTGCGTGCGATTGACCACATATTGGTGCTGCCCCGGAGTGCCGAGGCCTTGGTAGTCGGTGGCGCAGACAACGTAGCCGTCGTCGATCCAGCCCTGCAGGCCGGGCACACCGAAGTCGATTTGCTGCGTCGAATTGGCATCGAAGTAGGTGATGAGGTTGCGCGCCGGGTTGGGCTGGGCCGAAGGGGTGGCCGCATCACCGAGGCCGGTGGTGCCATGACACCAAGTCATGACCTTGCGGTCCTTGCCTTTTTCTTCCGGGGCAATGACAAGGCCGGTGGCCTCGGTGACCACGTCGTTGACGTCCTTCGAGACGTAGCGGACTTTCCATGCACGCGCGCCTTTGATCTCCGTGCCGATTTCCTTCTGCGAGAGCAGGTCGCCCGGTTTGCCGCCGGTGAAAGGCGGGGCAAAGCGCTCCTTGGTCGGGGACGGCGTGGGCGGTTGGTTGTTGTCGATGGGAATCTCGGCCTGCGCGGAGGTGATTGCGGCGAGGGTGCAGGTGAGGATGAGGCGTGTGCGTTGTTTGCTCATGTTGCGAAGTGTTGTGGGTTGCAGGTTGTCGCTTGAGTTGCTGGGTTGGGGGAGAAGATGCATTCGTCGAAGAAGCATCAAATGAAAGTGCCGGAAAAATCAGCCCCAGACTCTCGCTCATCGACGAAACGGCAATATTTTCGACGAATCGTCGGATTTTCACACATTTCGCGACATTTTCAGTCCTGCTCCCCGGCGAGCCGTTGCCGGAACTTCTCGTAGTGAAGCGGCCCTGACATCGACGGGGTAGGGTATTACTGCAGGAACGCGTTGACCGTGTCGGAGAGTTGTTTGGAGGACTGGAAGACGAAGGAGTGGCCGCCGTCGAAGAAGGCCAGCCAAGCGAAGGGGATCTGGTTGGCGATGATGAGGGAAAAATTTAGAATGCAGAGTGCGAAAGTAGCGGCTCAAAAAAGTAGAAGCGGCGTCTCGCCGCTTAACTACGGAGGACAAGCGGCGGGGACGCCGCTTCTACTTTATTGCGTGGCTCGCGTAAGGC
>CAYQMP010000467.1:0-1731 GCA_964418615.1 uncultured Chthoniobacter sp.
GCTACAGGATTCACACATCGTGCAAGGTATCTCCGTAGGCGATGGCGTAGAAGTATTTGAGGCCGTGTCTGAAGGTGATGGGGCCGGGGGGCTTGGAGGAAGCGTAGCCGTCCCAGCCGCCGAGCTTGGCGATGACCCATGCCGCCCAGGCAAGGCTGTATGGCGGGTGGGGGTTTTTCTGCTTGGCAGTGGCTCCTTCCAGGCGGGGCACCAGGGCCTCGAGGGTCCGGATTTCCGCAGGCGTGAAGGCTATCCCGCCCGGCTCGCCGCTCTTGCCATCGCGCGCCTGCACCAGTTGCAGCGTGACGCATGCCGCGCGCGCGGCGATCGCGGTCAGCTTGCACAAGCCTTCCGCCGTGGTGAGCTGACTGTCCTCCAGCCGGAGCCCTTGCCGCTTCAGGATACGGAACAGCTGCTCAATCGTCCAACGCGCGCGGTACCACTCAACCACCCGCCAGACCATGGCCGCGTCCCGCACATCGTGCGTGGTCAGAAGACGCCACCGGACCGGCGCCGCACCCGGCGGCGGATTAATCTCTGAGACCTCCACCAGGCTGACTGCCACCGTCCGGGGCAGGCCTTTCTCCAGGATATTGTCCGGCCGTTTCAGGCTGACGCGGCCGAAGCGGGCGGCCAGTTGCGCCGTCCGCGCCGGACGGCCCGGCTGGGCGGTCAGTTCCACCGCCGCGGTGCCGGCCGGCGCCAGCGCCACCGACGACAGGCGGCCGCCGCCCGCAACCCGGCGGTCATACGAGGAGCGGGTCAGAAGGTGAAAGCCCGGCTCCGGCAACCGGGCCCATTCTGCATAGATGTCGCTCTCGCGGTCGGCCACCACGGTGATCATCGCCGCCTTCGCCAGCACGGATTTCGCGGCTTCGGCCGTGGCGAGCCAGCGCTCTGACTCCTTGTCGCTCAGCGGGCGTTTCTCGTGTGGCACGCTGCGCCGTTCCCCGCGGGTCCAGATGCGCCCCGCGACCAGACCCAGACAGCCCTTCGTCTCCGCATCCACCGCCAGCATCGCATGCAGCACGAGCCCGCGCCCGATCCCCTTGCCGATCGCGCCAAGATCGCGCTGCCGTTCCGGCGTGGTGCGGAAATGGATGTCGCTCCCATCCTGGATCGCCAACACGTGCCGGTCTGCGCACGCCTCCCGGGTTTGATCTCCCCAGCCTTCGATCAGCGCGTCCATCGTTACCCGGGGATTGTGCAGAAACCGGTCAAACCGCACGATATCGCGGCGCTGACCATCGGCCAAACGGCGCAGGCACACGCTCTTGCGGGCAACCATCCGCTCCAGCAAATGAGCCCCCCTTTTTCCAGGCGGCGGTCACCGAACCACCCCAGCTCCAACGAAACCATGATTGTCATCCCGCCCATGCATGCAGCGAAACCGCTGCGGGAAGGGGAAGGGAATCACAACGCTCGGCGATTCGGAATCCACTGGCCGAACCTGAAAGAGAAAGATGTGTGCATCCCCTAGCACCTGCGTGGGGGCCGAACACGGTTCGATGAGCAACCGGAAACGAACATGCTCTTGGCAATGCCTTTGGGCCGCCACTGGTCAGATTTTTTGTCCTGCGGCGGCCCATCGATATTGTGCCTCCGTCTCAATGGCACCGGGGCGGACGGCGCGTATGCGCCGCAAAGCCGAGTCCGCCACCTCGCCACGCTCGACCAGCAGGCGCAGCGCTATCATACCGGAGCGGCCCTGGCCGCCGAAGCAATGCAGCA
>CAYQMP010000468.1:0-1724 GCA_964418615.1 uncultured Chthoniobacter sp.
CCAAACTGCTCGACCAACTCACCTGCACCTTGCGCGACATCACCGCGTTGCGCGATGCCGAGGCGGCCACCAAGCGCGAACTGCGCTTCCGCGACGCCATCGAACAATCCCTCGCCGCCGGAATCGCGGTTTCCGACGACAGCGGCCGGGTCCTGCTGGTCAATCCCGCCTTTTGCCAAATGACCGGCTGGTCGGCGGAGGAATTGATCGGCGCCACCGCGCCCTACCCCTACTGGCCGGAGGAGGAAATACCCGCCATCAACGCGGCGTTCGAAGAAGCCATCACCGGAAAGACGCCGCCGCAGGGCTTCGAACTGAAATTCCGCCGCAAAGACGGAACCCGCTTCGACGTTTTGGTCAAAGTCGCACCGTTGCTCGACAGCGACGACAAACAACTCGGCTGGCTCGGCGCCGTGACCGACATCAGCGCGCTGCAGCAGACTCGCCGCGAATTGCATCTGGCAGAGGCCTCGGCGAGGCGCGAATTGCTTTACCGCGAAGCCATAGACAAATCGGTCACCGTGGGCCTGGTCACCTTCGACCTCGAGGGACGTCTTGTCTCCGCAAATGATGCCTTCTGCCGAATGTTCGGCTACAGCGAGGCGGAGGTCCTTGCCATGGAAGCGCCATTCCCGCTCTGGCCGGACAGCGACCGGCAGAAGATCGAAGAGGCTTTCGCCCTGCACCTTGCCGGGAAAACGCCTCCGGAAGGCTTCACCCTTCGCTTCCGGCACAAAGATGGCCGCTTGTTGGATATTCTGATCACGGCATCCCCGATCTGGGACGCCGACGGCAATCAAGTCGGCGTTCTGTCCGCCGTGACCGACGTCAGCGCGCTGCAGGAGGCCCAAAGAAACCTGCGCGCCGCCAACGAACGCCTGCGCATCGCCCAAGATATCGCCGAGTTCGGCATTTGGGAATGGGACCCCGCGACAGACACCTTGCAATGGGACCGTTTGTCGTTCGCCATTTTCGGTTATCCCGAGGCCCGGGACGCGCGGGATGTGTGGAGCAAAGTCCACAGCGAGGAGGAGCAAGAGCGGCTGACCTACGAACTGCGGCGTCTCATCGCCGCGGGCGGAGAAAGCGGGCAAGACCGCATCCGCGCCCGCTGGCCGGACGGAACCATGCACGACATCCTCTCCACCTACGTCATCGTGCGCGACGACGCGGGAAAGGCGGTGCGCGTCCTCGGGGTCAACCGCGATGTGACATCCGAACTCGAAGAAGAGCGCGAATTCCGCGACGCCAGCGAACGCCTCGCCGCCGCGCTCGAGGGCGGCCAGTTCGGCACGTTCGAACACCTCATCGGTGTGGGCGACGTGAATTGGAGCCCGACCAATTACGAAATCAACGGCATCGATCCCGCCATCACGGACCCCGGCGAACTCTTTGAAGCCTGGAAGCGGGGCACAGGATCATTCTTTCCCGAACTCATGGCCCGCATGCAGGCCCTCCCGGTCGATGAGAATCACATGACTTACGAATTCACCGCGAACCCCCCGGGCGGCGAACCGCGACGTGTGCGTACCAGCATCTTCATCGAACGCAACAAACAAGGCCATCCCACACGCCTGGTCGGCATCACGCGGCGCGTGGACTGAAGGTTTTCCGGCCTTCCTTGACTCCGGGAAGCGTCAATTTAGCGTATCACTCTTCATGATGCCTTCCGGTGCCGGCCCCTCGCGCCCGCCGCGGTATGCTTGGAAACGCGATCCGGTCTT
>CAYQMP010000469.1:0-1721 GCA_964418615.1 uncultured Chthoniobacter sp.
TCGGCACCGTAGGCCAGCCATAAACGGCCGTGACCTTGACGGTGGTCTCGCGGTCGACGGGGAAGACGTAGTCGCCGATAGCGCGGAGCCGCGTGTACGGCCAAGTCAGGCCGCCGACGTAGTCGTTCAACGGCTCAGGCTGAATGTCCCCGGTGTGCGACGTCAGGTCCCAGGTGACGTCGTAAATGCCGTCCTCGCTGCTGGACGTCTGAACCTCGGTGATGGAGCGGGCGTCGTCAATCTGCACGACGTAGGGGTCGTCGGCGTGAAAGTAGCGGGTGGTGGCTGCCGTGCCGCCGTAGATGAAGTTGCGGCCACAGTAGGCGTCAATCAGCCGGGAAGCGGACTCAACAGCCATTTCCAGCAGGGCGTCGTCGGTGGCGTCGGCCGAGGGGATGCGCAGCGCAGACTTGATCTGCGCCAAGGTGGCGTAGCCGTTCGTGATTGCCACGGGGTCTCCCTATGTCCAAGCGTTGTCGACGAGCCGTCTACGGTCCAGCACGGGCGTCCTAGGGGCATCCACGGTTTCCAGCCCAGGAGGGCCGCCCCATTTGGTGATGTAGTAGTCGGCATTGCGCGGGAAAGTCACGGCGTTGTGCTCGCCAAAGCCGCTGGCGATGGTGGCCGAATTGTGGTGCTTCGTGCGGCTAATCGGGTTCCAGATCGGCACGCCCGCCAGATGGCATCGACGCCGGTAGTCGTTGTCCTCGAAATAGATGGGGTGAAAGTTCTCGTCAAACCACCCGACCGCGTCAACCGCCGCCTGGTTGATGGCGAAGGCGCCAAATTGAAACAGGCACACCAGCCGAGGGTCGGGGTCGTCCATGGCCTCGCATAGGCGCTCGAGGTCATCGGAGCCAAACGTGATGTCGGCGTTGACAATCAACCACCACGGCGCAGCGGGCCTAGCCCGAATAATGTGATTCCACGAGGCGGCCACCCCAAGATTGCAGCCCGGCTCAACGAAGGTGACGTCCCAATCAGCGAGCCGCTGGCGCGCCTGGTCGGCCTCGCCGTTCAGGATGACCAGAGTCTCGCCCACCTCGACGGTCACGCTGTCGAGCATGTCCGCGGCGAGGTCGGCGCGGTTGAGTAGCGGCAAGCCTAGGACCGGTATCACCGGCGCCACCATGCGACCGTGTCGGCAATGATGTCAGCGCGGCTCCTAGTCGGCGACCAGCCCAATTCGGACATGGCTCTGGTCGCGTCAGGAAACTTCTCAGCAGCCTCCACAAACGACCGGCCGTGCAGCGTGGTCGGGTCGACCACGGCAATCTCGGCACCGCCGCAATGTTCAGCGACCTCGGTGGCCAGCGCCATCATGGAACAGGTGTTTCCGGGGTTGCCTAGGTTGAAGTCTTGATGCTCGGCCTCTTTGCGCCAGGCCAGCCAAATGCCGTCAACGATGTCAAGGACGTGCGTCAGGGCTCGTCGCTGGGTGCCCGGCGCGTAGACCGTGATCGGCTGGCCGTTGATCGCCTGCTGCACGAAGCGCGGCAAGACGAATCCGCCCTTGGGGGACTGCCTCGGCCCAGCGACGTTGAACGGCCGGATGATGCGCACGTCCAGGCTCGGATTGTTCAGCAGCATGACCTCGGCGGCAAGCTTGGCCGTTTGGTACTCCAGGCGCGCCCAGGCGCCCGCCTCCACAATGCGGGGCAGGCTTTCCGCGCATAGGCCCTGGTCGCCGCCGCCGTAAATCTCTGAGGTGCTGACGTCGA
>CAYQMP010000470.1:0-1718 GCA_964418615.1 uncultured Chthoniobacter sp.
AGCACGGCCCCGATGCCGCCATGGCGCTCGAGGTGTGGATGATGCTGGCGCCGCTGGAGGCCGGGCGCATGTTGGGTGCGGGCACCTCCGTGCTGGTCTTCCACGAAGGCCCGGAATCTCCCGATCTGGAGGACTGGCGGAATGCGGGAGGTTTGCCGGTCGAGGCGCGCCCGCTACCGCCTCCGGTCCGTCCGGACCGCCCGCTGGACTGCGTGCCCCTTCCGGTGCGCGATGTCCAGACAGCCAAGGTCGCGTCGGCCCGCCGGCAGCGCCTCGCCTTGATTGCGGCTGCCGTCTACTTCCTCATCGTTCTCGGGTTGGCCGCCAACACTCTGCGTTTGCATTGGCAGGCGCGTTCGTTGCAGGCCGATATCGATCGCGATGCCGACGCGGTGGCCGCCACCAAGGAAGCCATGCAGCGCTGGAATTCCCTCGACGCGGCGTTGGACCCGGCGGGTTACCCGCTCGAGATTCTTTTCCAGACGGCCAAGTTGCTCCCGCCCGAGGGCGTGCGTCTCACGCTCTTTGAAACAAACCTCGGGCGCGTCATCATCCAAGGCGAAGCCAAGGATTTCACCGCTGCCCAGCTTTACATGGACGCGGTGAAGAAAAGCAAAGCGCTGTCGGGCTACATTTGGACGGCGGAAAATCCGAAAGTCTTTGCCCAACCGCAGCGCCCGCTTCCAGATCGATGGCGTGCGCGAAGGGTTCGGTGCCGGGGAAGAGGAAGGAGGTTTCGATGAGAGCGCTGACGGCTAAAGAAAGGAAACTCCTCTTTTTCCTGCTGGGGGCGATCTTTCTCCTCCTCAACGTGGTCGGCTTGCGCGCTTTCCTCAACCGCCAGCAACTTCTCGAATCCAACATCGCGCAGCTGCGCGCGCAACTCGAGGAGCACCGAGGGATCTTGTCGGACCGCGCTTACTGGGAGGAACGCCGCGCCTGGCTGGAAGCCAACCAGCCGACGGACGATGTCGACACGGTGGAAGACGACACGAAGTTCACCCAGTTCGTCGAAACCAGCGCCAAAAATAACGGGCTCGAATACACGCGCCGGGGCGGCGGACCCATGCCTCAGCGCGGATCCATCGCCGAGGTCTATGACTCGTCGACCGTCAAAGGACCGATGGAAGCGGTCGTCAAGTGGTTGTCCGAACTGCAAAAGCCGAAGGACTTTCGTGTCATTAAGCAGCTGCGGATCAAGAGCGGCGAGCCGCCCGAAATTGTCTGCGATGTGGAAGTCGCCCGCTGGTATCGTCCCGCGAGTGCGGAGGAGGGGACGCCGTGAAAATTCTCCCCACGCTGCTGCTGCTCTCTGGGTCGGCTTGCGTCCTCTTCGCGCAGGAGGAATCCCCGGCCGCGGCGGATCTCCTGGTGGTTCCCGAGGTCTCCGACCGTCCCGTCGAACCGGTGGGAGGCGACGCCGGACCGGATCCGTCTCCGGTCCCAGAGACCGGCGAACCACCGACCGCGGTTCCCGAGGAAACGCCCGTCGCGCCCGCGGAGGAAGCGGGATCCGACGAGATCGTGCCCGCTCCTTTTCCCCTTTCTCGTTACGAGGACCTCTGGAAAAAGTCCCCCTTCCAGCTCGAGTCGAGCGTCAGCGCCGGCGTGGTCAGCGCCACAGGGCGCACGGGCGTGCTCGGAGCGGCGGGCGCGTCGGAGGAGTTCATCCAGACCGACGCCGCGATCAACCCGGGCAACTCGGGTGGTCCCCTGAT
>CAYQMP010000471.1:0-1716 GCA_964418615.1 uncultured Chthoniobacter sp.
TTGTCATAGAGCCAGTCGGGGAAGGTGAAGTGCCAGAGGCAGACCACCGGTTCGATGCCGTTGGCCTTGAGACGGCGGGTCATCTCCACGTAGCGGTTGATCGCCGCCTCGTCGTATTTTCCGGGCTCGGGTTCGATGCGGGCCCACTCGAGGCTGAAGCGGTAATGGGTCGCGCCGATTTTCTTCAGCGCGCGCACGTCGCGGTCGAAGTCGCTCCACGACATGACCACGGTGTTGCCGCGTTCGGGCGCTTTGCCCTGCTCCATGAGGATGTCCCAATCGGTGCGGAAGGGCAGTTTACCGTCCTGGCCGACGGTCCGGTTCTCGTATTGCCAGCTGGAGGTGGAGAAGCCCCAGGCAAAGTCGCCGGTGTCGACCCGCGCCGCCTGCGTGCGGGCTTGCGGGGTGATCGTCGGAGGCTTGGGATACATGATGCAGCCAGTGAGAAGGAGGCAAGATGCGAGCAGGGTGGCGGCTTGCCGAAGCGGGATGCGGGCGGCGGGTGGACGGAGCGATGGGCGTGGGATCATGAGTGCGGAGTTGAAAGATTCGTGGGAGGAAGCAGTTTAGGCGGATGGCGGGCGAGTCCGACAACAAAAGCCGGCACGGGTGGAATTTCAACAACTCCTACGCGCGCCTGCCTGAAGTTCTCTTCTCCCGCGTCGCGCCTGTTCCTGTGTCCGCACCGGCCATCGCGGTGCTGAACGAAAAATTGGCGCAGGATTTGGGTCTCGACCCCGGCGAGTTGCGCGAGTCCGGCGCCGCCGTCTTCGCCGGCAATCGCCTTCCTCCCGGCGCGGAACCGATCGCCCAAGCTTACGCCGGTCACCAGTTCGGCCATTTCACCAATCTAGGCGACGGTCGCGCCGTTTTGCTCGGCGAGCATCTCACGCCGCAGGGAGTCCGCTTCGATATCCAGCTCAAGGGTTCCGGACAGACGCCGTATTCGCGCCGCGGCGACGGCCGCGCCGCGCTCGGTCCGATGCTGCGCGAATACATCATCAGCGAAGCGATGCACGCGTTGGGCATCCCGACGACCCGCAGCCTCGCCGTGGCAACCACCGGCGAGCAGATCGTCCGCGAAGATACGCTTCCGGGTGCGGTGCTGACCCGAGTGGCGGCCAGCCATATTCGCGTGGGGACTTTCGAATACGCCAACGCCATCGGCGACAGGGCCGCGCTCGAGGCGCTGACCCGACACACGCTGGCGCGGCATTACCCGGAGTTGCAAGGCGCAGATAACCCGGCGGTTGAACTCTTCAATGCCGTCCTCGAACGCCAAGCCAAGCTCGTCGCCCAGTGGGTGTGCATCGGTTTTGTCCACGGCGTGATGAACACCGACAATATGGCGCTGAGCGGCGAGACCATCGACTATGGTCCGTGCGCCTTCATGGACACCTACGATCCCGCCACGGTCTTCAGCTCCATCGACCGAGCCGGCCGCTACGCCTACGGCAACCAGCCGCAGATCGCGCACTGGAATCTCGCCCGCTTGGCCGAAGCCCTGCTGCCTTTGATCGACAGCGACAAGGACCGAGCGGTATCGAAAGCTGAGGAGATGCTGGGACGCTTCCCGGAGACCTTCCACCGTCATTACCTCTCCGGGTTGCGCGCCAAGCTTGGACTGCTGACCGAAGAAGACGGCGATTTCGATCTGGCCAAAGAATTTCTCGACTGGATGAAAGAAGCCCAAGCCGACTTCACCAATTCCTTCGC
>CAYQMP010000472.1:0-1714 GCA_964418615.1 uncultured Chthoniobacter sp.
TGCTCCCCGTCGCGCAGCGTGGTGTCGAAAATGATAACTTTGTCGGACATCGGAATCCGCACCTTATCACAGGATCCGCCGCAGCGCACAGCTTCGAAAGATGGCAGGCACCAGCCTTTGCCCCTCGACAACACTCGCCGGGACACCCACGGTGGGTTTCCTCCGCCACCCCCACCCCTTAAATTTATGAAAAACACCCTGCTCGTCGCCGCCCTCACCGCGGTGCTCGCCGCCACCGCGCAACTCTCACCCGCCGCCGACAACGCCGCGGAGCAACTGGCCACCGTCACCTCCGCGATGAACTCCATCCCGGACATCATCTTCTACAAGGACACCGACGGCGTTTACCGCGGCGGCAACACCGCGTGGGCCGCCTTGCTCGGCAAACCGCTCGACCAGCTCGTCGGCAAGACCGACCTCGATCTTTTCCCCGAGGAAATGGCCAAATCCTTCCAGTCTTATGACAAAGCGATGCTGGCCGGCGGCCAAGCCACGCGGAACAAAGAATGGCTGGTCTATCCCGACGGCCGTAAAGTCTACGTCGAAACATTGAAGACGCCCTGGGTCGGCCAAGACGGCAAAGTCCTCGGCGTGCTCGGCGTCTGCCACGAGATCGAGGCGCCCACGGAGACAAAGCCTTGATCAGGGCGATGGAAGCATGAAGCGCCCGATTGTTGATGCGGGCAGCGGGTCCACGAACCTTCGGCGTTCTGCGCCGATAGCCATTCTGGTCAATGGCCCGAGTTCCTCCGGCAAGTCGACGCTCTGCCGTGCCTTGCAGGATCGGCTCACCGAACTGGCCGATGGCAAGGCTGACGCTGCCTTCGCCCGCGTCGCCTTCGATGACGCCTTCGGCTTGATGTCGTCCAAGCTTTACCCGGTCAGCTTTGTCAAACTGCAAGGCGGGGATGTTTCACGTCTCGTTTCCCGCCAGTCCCACGACGGACGCGCCGGTTGGGAATACATTGATGAAAGCGATGAGCCGGGCGCGCACGGGGGAAGTCCCCGGCTGCGGTTGGTCCTCAGCCCTCATGGCCGCCAGTTGCTGGCCGGGACTCACCAAAGCTGGGGAAAACACCTCGAATTGGGGACGAGTCTTATCATCGACCACTTCCTCCAGGAGGCGGAATGGAAGGCGGACATTCTCGGGATACTCCGCGCTTCCGGTGCCCGCGTTTACCTCGTCGGTGTTTTCTGCTCCGTGGCGGAGCTGGAACGGCGGGAATCCTCCCGCGGCGACGGCAGCTTCGAGGGCCGACCGCTCGGTCTCGCCCGCCGCAGCGCCGAACTGTGCCATGCGCACAACCTCGATTACGACGTCACCCTCCGCACCGACGAGCAAAGCACGGCGGAATCGGTCGAGGCGATCATTGCGGCACTGCAGCAGGCCTGAGCTTGGCATTGCCCAACCGCGGCCGCTGATCACGCGCTGCCCGGTGGCGACAGGTAGGCTTGGAGTTGCGGGAGGAGTTTTTTGATGACAGAACCGTCTTTGGTGATGAGCGAATGGACACGGCCGCTGAGGCGGGCGCGGTCTTCGTCGGTCAGATCTTTCGCCGTGACGACGATGACCGGAGTTTGGACGAAGCGCGGGTCGCGGCGGAAGTGGTCGAGGAAACCGAAACCGTCCATGCGCGGCATCATGAGGTCGAGCAGGACGAGCGACGGCTCGGTTTCGCGCACGGCGTCGAGCGCGACCTGACCGTCGCCGGCG
>CAYQMP010000473.1:0-1713 GCA_964418615.1 uncultured Chthoniobacter sp.
CATGGACTGCACCCGCACCGGATGTTCGCCCCCGATGACGGTTTTCCCGACACGGACAGCGCGGCTGCGGCGACGTTCCGGGTAGAACGGGGCCGGCAACGCGGGGCTCATGGATTGTCCGGCGCGGGCTCGGCCGTTGGCGCCGGCGAGAACTTCAACTCCGCCGGCGGTTCCTCCGCCCCTCCGCGCCATGGCAAGTCCTGCACGTCGAAAAACGTGATGTAGAGCATGTAGCCGATGATGAGGAAGGCGAATCCGCTTTGCACCACCTCGAGCACGCGGACGTTGATCGGCTTGCGCCGGATCGCCTCGATGATGGCCAGCGTGATGTGACCGCCGTCCAACACCGGAATGGGCAGCAGGTTGAGCAGGGCCAGATTGACGTTGAGCACCACACTGAACCAAAGCGCCAAGCGCCAGCCGTCGGGAGATTCGAAGAGCAGGTAGTAGATGCGCATGATCCCCACCGGACCGCTCAAATGCTCGGCTTTGATGTCGCTGCGCGGAGAAAACACGGCCGAAAGCGTGTCGACCATGGTCCGCACGCTGCCGACGACAAGCTGCCACGGGTTGGGATGCTCGAGCACGGTCGGCCCACGGTCATCCCACAGAATGCCGACCCGCGGTGTCTCCTCGCCCTCCGGAACCAGCGGCGTGACCGCCAGTTGCAGCGTCTGATCGCCACGCTGCACGGTCAGGTCGATTGGCACGCCGGCTTGGTGGGTGTCCAAATATTCGGAGAGCGAGACCAGACTGAGCAGCGGTTGCCCGTCCACCGCGGTGATCAGATCGCGCGGAAGGATCCCCGCTGCAGCCGCCGGACTGTCCGGAAAAACCTTGGCCACCATCGGCGTGGTCGCCGGGAGAATGCCGATCTGGCGCAGCGGACGACGCCCCCAGCCTTGGCGCTCCGGAATGGTCGGCTCGACTTCCACCGTCTGCACCGCACCATCGCGCTCGAATTTTACCGGAATAAGCGGCTCCTCGCTGCGCACCACATTCCACGTGACGCTCTGGCGCATGTTGCCCATCCCGGCGAAGCGCGTCACCGGCTGACGGTTCACCTCGAGGATCTTGTCGCCGGGTTCAAGGCCGGCTTTGGCCGCCGGACCCTCGGGCAAGACGTAGCCGATCACCGTGCTGGTTTCGGCCTGGCTGACCGGACGCCCGACATACCAGACAATCACCGCACAAAGCAGGGCGAGGAGCATGCTGGCCACCGGCCCGGCCAAGGCGACGATGATTTTGTCCATGGCAGTGACCGGCGGGAGCGCGGCACGGTCGTGCTTGCTCTCTCCCTCGACCGATTCCATGGGCGCCAGCTGCGGCAAGGCGACGAAGCCCCCGGCCGGGATCGAGCCGAGGCTGTATTCCACCCCGCCGATCGTTTTTTTCCACAAAGGCTTGCCGAACCAGATGCCGAATTTTTCCACCACCAGCCCACGCCAGCGCGCGGCCAAGAAGTGTCCCAGTTCGTGGGCAATGATGATCAGGTTGAAAAGCAGCAGGACTTCCAGAAGGATTCCCGCGATGCGCAAATAGTCGGACATAAACCGGACATCCTAGCACAAACGGCTGTTTCTTCACCTCCCAAATGCGCGCCCGCCCCCGCGCCATACCCGCCATTGACATTCCCTTTTCCCGGCCCGACTGTTCGCCGTTCTCATGCCGTTCACCAAGCTTGGACTGACCAAGCCACTTCTCGAAGGCGTC
>CAYQMP010000474.1:0-1711 GCA_964418615.1 uncultured Chthoniobacter sp.
GTGTCGTTGTGGTGAAAGGGGCGCAGCGTGGCGCCGCTCAAGCGGGCGCCGTCGACGAGGCAGGCATGTGAGAGTTTGTCGAGGAGGACGACGTCGTCTTTGCCGGCGAGCGCTTGCAGAGCGCCGGTGCTGGCCGCGTAGCCATTGGCAAAGACGAGGGCGGCGGCGGTGTTTTTGAAAGCGGCCAGCTTTTCCTCGAGTTGGTGGTGCGGGGTTTGCGTTCCGGTGACGAGGCGGGAGGCGCCGGTGCCGGCGCCGAATTCGCGGGTGGCTTCGAGGGCGGCGGCAATGACCTCCGGGTGCGCGGCGAGGCCGAGGTAGTCGTTCGAGGCGAAGTTGTGCAGGGTTTTGTCCGCGAAGCGCACGAGCGGGCCGGTGGCCCTATCCGAGACGCGCAGATGGCGGCGAAGATGGCGCCCGTCCAGATCGGCGAGGGATTTCTGCAGGAAGTCTTCGAACATGGCGGGCGGGGATTTTTAACCGGAGGAGACGCGGAGTCGACAGAGGAGAGGTTTGACCGCGTGGGCTGCTTATGATAGATGCATCTATCATGAAGACGGCAACCGTGGCAGACCTGAGGAACAACTTCGCCCGCATTTCGCGATGGATCGAGGCGGGCGAAGAAGTCGAGATCACCAAGCGGGGGAAGAAGTTCGCGCGGCTGGGTCCGGTGACGTCGCGGGTGGGTGAGCAGAGGGTCGAGTGGCCGGATCGTTCGGCTTGGCGGAAGAGGGTCTTTCCCAAGGGATCTGGTCCGAGCTCGGCCGAAGACATTGTGGACTACGACCGCGGTGAGTCATGAACCTCGCTTACGCGGATACTTCGGTCCTTGTTAAGAGCTACTTCGACGAACCCGGCTCGGCGGAGGCCGATAGTGTTCTCAGCGGATTGGGCGGGCCGCTGGCTTACACGCCATTGCACGAGGTGGAAGTTCCCAACGCAGTTTATCTGAAACGCTTTCGCGGCGAGATCGGCGCGGAGCAAGTGCGTGCCGTCATGGAAGCATTGCGGAAAGATTTGCGGGAAGGATTGCTGCGACGGCCCGACTTTCTCGACCTGCGGAGAGTTTTTGTCCGCGCCGCCGCGCTGGCCGAGAAATACTCCCCGCAATTCGGCACGCGCAGTTTGGATCTGCTTCACGTGGCGGCGGCCTTGGAAAGCGGGAGCACCGTTTTCGTCTCCTACGATGCGCGTCAGCGGAAAGTGGCGGCGGGCGAGGGATTGCGGGCGATGCCTCGGACTTTGAAGAGGAAGGTTTGATTGGCGGGGCGGAGACGGGCAACGTTGCGGCCATGCTTCATCTGCCCGACCCGGTGCATCCGTTCGCGGTGCATTTTCCGGTGGCGTTCCTGCTGCTGGGGGCGGCGGCGATTGCTTTGTCGCTGCTCTGGCCGAACCGCTACATCGTGCGGTTGGCGTTGCTTTGCATGCTGCTCGGGGCGCTCGGGGCGACTTGGGCGCACAGCACGGGGGTGGAGGAGGCTTCGTCGATCCGCTACGTGGGCGAATCGACGGCGGCGGCGGTGCAGGAGCACAAGAATGCGTCGGACTTGATGCTTGTGGCCTCTTGGATCGCGGCGGTGGCGGCTGCGGCGGTGTTTTTCAGCAATTTGATTCCGGGTGTGTCCTTGCTCGCGCGGTTGGTCGCGGTGGCGGCGTGTTTGTTTCTGCTTTGGACGATGCAGGCCGCGCACCACACGGGCATGGAATT
>CAYQMP010000475.1:0-1710 GCA_964418615.1 uncultured Chthoniobacter sp.
GGCGGGGCCAGAACCCTTACCTCCTGCGGACGGCTCCCCGGCATCAATCCGACCAAAAGCGCGCCCGGATCGATCCCGTGGTCTCGAAGAGCGAGGTCCGCATCGCCCGACGCTCGGGCAATGTCGAGCAAGGGATGACCATAGCTGACCGCGTTGGCTCCGTAATCGCGGCGGTAGATTTCCGCTTCGAGCGGGAACGCTGAAATGACCAGTCGGCTGTTGCGCGCCACCGAGCCGGCGAAAAATCGCGGGCCGACCCAGATCTGTGGCGGAAAATAAAAAACGACCGGGACCGACAAGGATTTCAGCACCTTGGCCACAGCGAGGTTGAAGCCCTGGTTGTCGACCAGCACGGCGAGGTCGGGACGCTCGTCGCGAACCACGCGCGTGACGTCGCGATAGACTCCCTGCAGCGGCAACACGTGACGGATCGGCTCGAGAAACCCGACGGAGCTCAAATGCACGGTCTCGTGGAGCAACCGCACCCCCGCCTTTTTCATGTGTGCCCCGCCTGTGCCGAGGAGTTGCACGGTTGGATCCCTCCGCTTGAGTTCCTCCGCCAGAAAGGCGGCCTGGTAATCGCCGGACACCTCACCGGCCATGATGAGGAGTTTCATCGCGGTGCAGCGGCTGTTAGGAGTGATGTCCAGGCAAACGAAAGCATCCTTGGAAAGAGCGCCAAATTATCCGCCGCCCGATTCCGTGACGAGCCCCGATCAAGCCGCCCCGGAGCGGTTCGGTCCCGCCGCATTGGTGTGGCTCGCTTTGGGCGGCATCGCTTTGACGCCGTTTTACCAAGGGGGAATGATGGCCGCTTCGGCTTCTATCATGGTTGCCGGCTTGCTGGCGCTCGTCTTGCGCGGTTGGCGCTGGCAACCGCGCGACAATCCGCTCGCCGCGGTCAACACTGTCTTTGCACTCTACGCGCTGGGCAGTGCGGCGATCGTCTGGTCGCGCGGCGACCGACTTCCGGAAATGGAGCAATTTCTACCGTTCCTCGGCGCGGCCCTGCTGGGCGTCGGTTTCCGCGTTCTGCGTTTCCCCGCACACCTTGCCGCACTCGCTTTCGCCACGGGCGCCATCGCGGGCGCCGCGTTTTGTCTTTGGCAGGTGTGGTCCGCACCGGGGGTGGCCCGCGCGGAAATCGCCATGCACAGCACATGGCTGGGAACGATCGGCGCGCTCTACGCCGTGCTCTGCGCTTCGGGGGCAGTCTGGGCGAACGTCCCCGGCAGACAGAGAACCTTTCTCGCGTCCGGCGCACTGGCTGGAATGGTCATCGCCCTCTTGAGCGGCTCGAAAGGTTCCTGGCTGGTGCTGGCCATTGCGACTCCTCCGTTCTTCGTCGCCGCCGGAGCAAGGCTGGGATGGCAGCGCGGCACAGCTGCCCTCGCCGCCGTTGTCGCACTGATCGTCGTGGCCACGCTGGTTCCCAACAGCCCCGTGGCTCCGCGGATCAAGGAAATGGCCATGACAGGAGACCGTTTGCGCTCGGCCTACTGGCAGGAGGCATCCGCCATGTTCGGGCAGAATCCGCTGTTTGGCGGGGGCCGGGAAGCGATGCGGCAACAACTCCTGCAAGCCTCGCTCCGAGAGCGTCAGGGCATCCCTCTCGACGATGCACCGAACGATGCACACAACGAATACCTCGACGTGCTCGCGGCGCGCGGAGCAGCCGGTCTTGCCCTGACCCTCTCCGTCTTGATCGTG
>CAYQMP010000476.1:0-1706 GCA_964418615.1 uncultured Chthoniobacter sp.
CGACGGTGTCCGCCGCAAAAAAGATTCGTCCATCTCCCGCGCCGTCGACTTGGTCAAACACGGCCAAGCCGACGCTGTGGTTAGCGCCGGACACACCGGAGCCGCGGTCGCCGCGACAACAATCAAGCTCCGCACGCTCGAAGGCGTCGACCGCCCGGGCATTGCCGCGTTGCTGCCCACCGAGACCAATCTTTGCGTCCTCATCGACGCCGGAGCCAACACGGACGCCCGCCCGGAGCACATGCTGCAATACGCCATCATGGGCGCCGTCTTCTCGCGCTACGTCCTTGGTTACGAGAATCCCGCCATCGGCCTAATGTCGATCGGCGGCGAGGACGTCAAAGGCAGCGAATTCACCAAAGACATCTTCAAATTGCTCAAGGCGAGCGGACTCAACTTCCGCGGGAACATCGAAGGCCACGACCTCTTCCAAAACCCCGTTGAAGTCGTCCTCTGCGATGGCTTCACCGGCAATGTCGTCCTCAAGTCCTGTGAAGCCACCGCCGAGGCCGTTTTCCACTGGCTGAAAAATGAAATCAAACGCTCTCCGGTCCGCATCGCCGGCGCCTACCTCATGCAGGGCGCCTTCCGCAAATTGAAGAAGCGGACCAACTACGAGGAATACGGCGGCAGCCCGCTCCTCGGCGTCGACGGCATTTGCATCATCGCCCACGGCTCGAGCAGCCCGAAAGCGATCAAGAACGCTATCCGCGTCGCCCTCGAGTCGATCCAGACGCGCATCAATCCCCACATTGTCGAAGAGCTTTCCGCCTTCTACGCCCGCGAATGAGTGCCAAATCCCTCCGCCCCGTGGCCATCGCCGGCACCGGAAAATACCTGCCGGAAAAAGTCGTCACCAATGCCGACCTGCAGCGCATGGTCGATACCACCGACGAATGGATCACCGAGCGCACCGGGATCAAAGAGCGCCGCATCGCCGCCGAGGACGAAGCGACGAGCGACCTCGCCGTCAAGGCCGGCCGCGACGCGCTGGAGAATGCCGGGATCAAAGCCGAGGACCTCGACCTCATCATCGTCGCCACGGTCACGCCCGACATGGCCTTTCCCGCCACCGCGTGCTTCGTGCAAAAAGCGCTCGGCGCGCCCAAGGCCACCTGCTTTGACGTTTCCGCCGCCTGCTCCGGATTTCTCTACGGCATGGAACTCGCCCGCCAATTCATCGCCACGGGCTCGGCCGAAAAGGCTCTCGTCATCGGGGCGGATAAACTCAGTGCCATCATTGACTGGACCGACCGCAACACCTGCGTCCTCTTCGGCGATGGCGCCGGCGCCGCCGTGCTCCAACCTGCGGGCGAGGGGAGCGGCGAAATTTTGTCCGCCTACTCCGGCAGCAACGGAGCCCTCGATGAAATCCTCAACGTCCCCGGCGGCGGGTCCCGCCAGCCGCTGACCGCCGACAACATCGGCACCAAGATCAACACCATGAAGATGGCCGGACGCGAGGTCTACCGCCACGCCGTCACCACCATGATGTCCGCCTCGCTCGAGGCGATCAAACGTGCCGGCCTCACGCCCGACGACATCGAGTGCTTCATCCCGCACCAGGCCAACCTGCGCATCATCGAGACCATCGCCGGTAAACTCCACGTCCCCATGGAGCGCTTCTTCGTCAACCTGCAAGCCTACGGCAACACCTCCGCCGCCGCCGTGGCCATCGCCCTCGACGAAGCCCAGCGCACCGGCCG
>CAYQMP010000477.1:0-1703 GCA_964418615.1 uncultured Chthoniobacter sp.
TCCTCGTCGCCTATTTCGGTCCGGACTTCACCCTCGACCCGCAACTCGACCTCGAGTGCCTGCGCATCCCGCATTTCTACAGCGCGTTCTACGTCTACCAATATGCCACCGGCATGAGCGCCGCCATCGCCCTTTCCCGTCAGGTCCTCGAAACCGGCGACCCGGGCCGCTACCTCGGCTTCCTCCAGTCCGGCGGCAAACAATACCCGATCGACACCCTCAAAGCCGCCGGCGTCGACATGACCTCACCCGCGCCGGTCGAATCCGCCCTGCAACTCTTCGCCCAACGCGTCGACGAACTCGCCCAATTACTCAACATCAACCTCTCCAAATCCGCGTGAAGAAAACCACAGAGAACGCAGAGATCACAGAGGGGCTTATTAGTTGTCCCTTTCTGCTCCTCCGTGTCCTCTGCGCCCTCTGCGGTTAATCCCCTTCGCCGCAAAAAATGAAACGCGCCTTCCTCGACAAAATCCTCGCCCGCCTCCGCCGCATCCAGCCGGAGGAGGTCGAGGCGTTCTTCATCGAGTTGGCCCGCGACAAGCGCTTCCTCGAAACCATCTTCAACGCCATCCGCGAAGGCGTCATCGTCACCGACACCGCCGGCACGGTCATCTACATGAACGACGCCGCCGGCATGCTCTTCGGACTCGATCCCGCCGCCGCGCTCGGCCGCCCCCTCGCCGAGAACATCAGCGGACTGCGTTGGAAAGAATTGGCCCAAGGCCGCGACATTGTCACCCGCGACATCGAGGTCTTCCACCCCGCCCACCGTGTCCTCAATTTCTACGTCGTTCCCCTCATGGCCGAGGACGACGACAAACCCGGACACCGCGAGCTCGCCGGCTACGCCCTGATCATGCGCGATTTCACCGAGCGCCACCGCGAGACGCAGGAGACGCTGGAAAGCGAACGCATCGCCGCCCTGCAACTCCTCGCCGCCGGCGTGGCCCACGAAATCGGCAATCCGCTCAACTCGCTGACCATCCATCTCCAGCTCCTCGAGCGCCGCCTGCGCAAACTCCCCGAGACCGACCGCGCGCAATTCACCCACCCGCTTTCCGTCGCGCAGGAAGAAATCAAACGCCTCGACAGCATCGTCACCCAATTCCTCCGCGCCATCCGCCCCGCCCCCCTGCAACGCTCCCCGCACGACCTCAACTCGCTCGTCCGCGACGCCGCCGACTTCCTCGCCCCCGAACTCAAATCCCGCAACATCCTCCTCGAACTCGACCTTGCCCCCGGACTCCCCGTGCTCGCCGTCGACCAAGACCAACTCAAACAGGCCTTCTACAACATCATCAAAAACGCCAGCGAAGCGATGAAGCAAGGCGGCCTGCTCAAGATCCGCACCGGCGCCGACGCCGAGTGGGTTGCCGTCACCTTCGCCGACACCGGCGGCGGCATGACCCAAGAAGCCATGGCCCGCGTCTTCGAACCCTACTTCACCACGAAAAAAGGCGGCAGCGGCCTCGGCCTCATGATCACCCAACGCATCATCCGCGCCCACGGCGGCGAAGTCGTCCTCGAGAGCGACCCCGGCAAAGGATTGCGCCTCACCCTCCGCCTCCCCCGCCACGACCGCCAAGTCCAAATGCTCCCCCCCGCGCCTCTACCGTTGCCCGCCCCCAAGGTGGATCGCGCCGTCCCGGCGCGATAATCCAACCAACCATCGCGATGAGACATCGCGATCCACCTTCCTG
>CAYQMP010000478.1:0-1701 GCA_964418615.1 uncultured Chthoniobacter sp.
ACCGCCCCGTGGAGTTACTCATGCTCCGCGACAATCGCTGGCAGAACATAGGAGAGAAGCGCAACCAACTCCTGCGAGCGGCCACAGGGGACTATATCGCCTTTCTGGATGATGATGACCTTCTCCTTGAAGGATATTTTGAACTCGTCCTGCAAAACATCGACCACGGAGCGGATGTTATCACATACGATCAGTGGGCCGTAGTGGACGGCATGGAGGGTCGAATCAACTGCCGCTTGGGGCAGGATATCGAACCTTTCCGCCCCGGAAGCGTAACCAAGCGCCCGCCGTGGTTCTGGTGCGCTTGGAAGCGTGACCTCGCCGCCGCCTATCGCGTTCCCGAATCTTTTGTTGATGCCAATGGCGT
Source organism: uncultured Chthoniobacter sp. (assembly GCA_964418615.1). GTDB lineage: Bacteria > Verrucomicrobiota > Verrucomicrobiia > Chthoniobacterales > JACTMZ01 > JACTMZ01. The sequence goes on from CAYQMP010000478.1 coordinate 368, forward strand.
GACGCACCATGAAGACGTTTTGTGGCTTCGCCACTTGTGGGTCGAGGCCAAGACCGAGGCGCACATCCCTCAAGTCCTGCATCGCTACCAGTTTAGCAGCGAAAAAACGACCCTCCAGAAACCATTGACAGAGGCGGCATAGCATGGCCTTGGATACCACGCGGCTCGCCGCCGAGCTTGATGCGATCATCGCGGACTTGCCCGCGACCGTGACCTTTGGCGACGAAACATTCAGTGCCGCCGTCACGCAGGGAACCATCGGGGCCGATATAAACGAGGGGGGCTTTTTGCCCAGCCGCGACATCGGCCTGCACGTTACGTCCACCGCGACCAGCCGCACGGTCAAAGTCGGCAGCAAGCTCACCGTGACCTCCGCAGGCGTCACGACCACCTATCGCGTCATCACCGTCGAGCGCAGCCAAGACGGCAACGAACTCATCTTCTCATGCCAGAGTCACCGTCGATAAGCTACCGCAGCATCCAACGCCGCGCGCCGGAACCGCTGGAAGAGGCGGTCGAAAAGGCGGTCTTGGATATGCTCGCCTTCAACCTGCGGGCCTACGGGATGCCAGAAGTCATGGTGCGCCGTGCCGATGTTGGAACGGACCTTGAGCTTCCCGCCGTTGTCGTTCGCGCCACCCGCGTCCGCGAGTCGATCCCGGCTGGCGATGTCTATGAGTTCGACGTTGCCGTTTCCGCGATGACCTTGATGGACCGCCTCAACGATGGCGACCCGTCCCCGGAGGAATACACCGACCGCCTGTGGTCCGCGCTGGTCGCCGCCTTGGAAGATCCGCAACTCTTCGCCGTTCTCTCCGATTCCCGTTCCGCCGTCCGCTGGCATGGCCTTGCGCGGCAGGGGGGCGTCGAGAATGCCCGCGAGGAGCGCCACGCCATTCGCACCCTGCGCTTCACCGTCCACGTTTCGCGTCTCGCGTAGAGGTTGACAGAGGCGGCAAGGCATGGCCGCTACTACAGTTTCTTCTTCCGCCGCCGCATCGGTGGTCTTCGGTTGCACCGCTGAAACCAGAATTCTGATTCAAAGCTTCAGCCGCGAAGTCACGCGCGAGAAGGCGGAAATCATGGACAACGATGGCGATGTGGTCGCCGTCAGCTACTACAAGCCGACCGCCTCCATCAGCATCGAAGGCGCGGTCAATGGACTGACGGGCGTGGCCGCTGCGGCCCCCGGTGTTGCCCTCTCGCTTAACAGCACGACCAGCGGCAACGGCATCACGGGCGGTTCGATCATTGTCGATTCCGTGAGCCGCGAGGAAACCAGCGAAGGCTTCGCCACGTTCCGCGTGTCGGCCACGCAGTATCCCAGCCTCTAA
>CAYQMP010000479.1:0-1691 GCA_964418615.1 uncultured Chthoniobacter sp.
GAGGAGCGGATTCTTTTGCGCGCGACCGGAAATCTGCGCCTCCGTTTTCCGAATCTTCGTCTTGTCCTCGTGCCGCGGCATCCGCGTCGTGCGGCAGCGATTGCCGGACTGGCCCGCCGGGAAGGATTCCGCGCCAGCCTGTCGTCGTCCGGTGCCCGGGATTGGCAGGTCTTGGTCGTCGATGAGATCGGCCGTTTGGCCGGTTGGTATCGGCAAGCCGCCGTTTGCTTCGTCGGCAAAAGCCTCACGGCCCGCGGCGGCCAGAATTTTCTCGAAGCAGCCGAGGCCGGCTGTCCGATCCTGACCGGCCCGCATATCGACAACTTCCGTGAGGCGGCGGATCTCTTTGTCGCGGCTCGCGCCTTGGTCCAAGTGTCCGACAGGAGCGCTCTGGAAGAAGCTCTCGGCCGGCTCCTCTCCGACCCGGGTGAAAGGCAAAAGATGGCCACCGCGGCGCGAGAGATTCTGCGGAAGAACCGCGGGGCGGCCGGACACACCGCCGATCTGATCCTCGAACGCCTCCAAAAGGGGACATGAAGGATCTTTAACAGGGCCTCGGGAATGCGATAATTGCCGCTCTCGTGTCCGCAGACGAACCCATCGCCATCGCCGGAATCGGCTGCCGTTTCCCCGGCGGCGCCGTTGACACTGCGTCCTACTGGAAACTCATGATGGACGGGGTTGACGCGGTGACGGAAATTCCGCCGGACCGCTGGAGCATCGCCAAGTTTTACGACGAGCATCCCGATCGGGCCGGTCGCTCGATTTCGCGGTGGGGCGGCTTTGTCGAGGATCCTGCGGCCTTCGACCACGAGTTTTTCGGTATTTCGCCCCGCGAGGCTGCCTCGCTCGATCCGCAGCACCGCATGCTCTTGCTCACTGCGGCGGAGGCGCTGACCGATGCCTGCCAACTGGCCGCGCCCGGAGAAAAAACGCGCAATATCGGCGTCTTCGTCGGAATTTCCACGCACGAATTTTCGCAACTCCAGTCCGCGCCGCAGGAACTCACCCACCTCGACGCCTGGTCGCTCAACAGTATCGCCGCCACGCTGGCCGCCAACCGCATCTCGTTCGCCTTCGACCTCGGCGGGCCCAGCATCGCCGTCGATACCGCCTGTTCCTCCTCGCTCGTGGCCGTGCACATGGCCTGCGAAGCAATCCGGCGGGGCGAATGTTCCGCCGCGCTGGCCGGTGGCGCCAATGCCATCTACAACGCCGCCGCCTACGTCAGCTTCAGCCGTGCCGGCATGCTCTCGCCCACCGGGCGCTGCAAAGCCTTCGACAAATCGGCCGACGGATTTGTCCGCGCCGAGGGAGCCGGCGTCATTTTTATCCTGCCCTCTTCCGCCGCGCGGGAACAAGGCCTGCGCGTCTACGCCGAGATCCTCGGAACGGCGGTCAATCAGGACGGACGCAAACCGAGCATGACCGCACCGGCGACCATGGCGCAGACGGAATTGATCCGCGCAGCCTGCCGGCGCGCGAACGTCGAGCCTTCGCACATCAGCTACGTCGAAGCGCACGGCACTGGCACGCCTGTGGGCGACCCGAGCGAGGTCGCGGCGATCGCCAATTCCATCGGAGTCGGACGCAAGGGGCCGTGCCTTCTCGGTTCGGTGAAGACCAACATCGGCCACCTCGAAGCCGCGGCGGGCATTGCCGGAACGATCAAAGCCGCTTTATGCCTGCAC
>CAYQMP010000480.1:0-1685 GCA_964418615.1 uncultured Chthoniobacter sp.
GGCCGGCTACGCCCAATACGAAATCTCCAACTACGCCAAACCCGGACGCGTCTGCCGCCACAACATCGCTTACTGGGAAGGCGCCGACTACCTCGGGCTCGGACCCAGTGCCTGGTCAACGATCGGCGAGCGCCGCTGGCAAAACGTCCCGGACACCGCGGCCTACGTACGCGCCCTGCAAGCCGGAGTGCGTCCCATTTCCACCGAGGAAATCGTCCCGCCGGAAACCCGAGAGGCCGAAAAGATCGCGTTCGGACTCCGCATGAATGCCGGCGTAGATCCAGCCAAACTCACCGCCAACCACGACCTTGTGACCAGCCTTCGCACCGAAGGCCTGCTCGAAGACCACGGCCCCCGCGTCCGCCTCACCGCACGCGGCCGCCTCCTCGCCGACGAAATCGCTGCACAGTTGATCTGATTCCAAGCACGGCAGGAGGTAGGGACGAGCGGCCCGCTCGTCCGCTCGCCTTCCACCGGACACGCGAGCCGCGCGTCCCTACCTTCCAAAAGATCCTGAATCACGATTCAGGATCCTTTGGAAACTACCGGCAGGAACTCGGGTTTGCTTATGGCACCAGTTGGATGGTGTAGAACGCTTTGTCGAGATCCGACGGGGTGCTGATGGTGACTTCGGTCTGCTCGGTGTCCGCAGTGATCAGACCACCTTCGACGTTGTTCCAGCCCTCGGTCAGGTTGTAGGAGTAACGCACGCGGTAGACCGCGCCGGGCGTGCTCTGGAAGCTGACCGTGGTTTCGGTCTGGCCCGGGTCGAGGTTGACGATCTGCAGGGCGGACCTGCTGTCGTCCGCCGCGGTTCCGGCGACGAATTCGACGAAATTGCTGAAACCGTCGGAGTCGTCATCACGATCGCGATCGGAGGCGTCGTTGGGATTCAGCCCGTGGGCCACTTCGTATTCGTTGGTCATACCGTCACCGTCGATGTCCGGATCGAGTGCATCGGGCGTGCCGTTGCCATTGGTGTCGGTGTAGTCGCTGCCGAGGTCGACCAGCTTGAGGAACTGGGCGTGTTTGCCTTGGTAGGGCAAGCCGACATAGAGACCCTGATCGAGCAATTCCGCACCGGTTTTCGGCGTGTCCCAAACGAAGGCGTTGGGATCATCCGCGACGAGATCGCGGATGTTGTAGGTCTTTTGCCGTTCGATGCCGAAGTAGTTGGCGCTGCTGCCGGGCGCGGTGCCCCTCAGGTCGAACACGCCGGCGGGAGTAACTGGCGGCGCATCCGGACTGTCGGGCCTGTGGTTGTTCGTCACGAAGACAAAGACCACATCCTGCTGTCCGGCGGACACGCCGGGTTGCTGGACTTTGCCCACGGCAAACATGCTGTTCTCGAATCCGCCGCCCTGCTGCAGAAGATTGAGGAAGTAAACGTTCTGGCTCTTGAGCGCCGGGGAGGCGGCTCTGGCCCGGTTGACCTTGCCGTAGAAATCCTGCACCGCCCAGCCGAGGCCTTCCTCGAGGTCACGGCTGTTCCAGATGGACTCCATGTTGTTGTAGACTTTGAAGTTCGGGATGCGCTTGCCGAAGTTCAGTTCGTATTTGCCGAAGTTCCGCGCACCGTTGATCGGGCCGAAAATGCCGGTGCTGGCCGCGTAGCCCGTGGCGCTGTTCTGCGCGCCGGCTTCTTGGCCGTAGAGGATCATCGGGATGCCGTCCATCGCCGCGGT
>CAYQMP010000481.1:0-1683 GCA_964418615.1 uncultured Chthoniobacter sp.
TTGCCGTCGGGGCGATGGAGGCGCGGCCGAGCAGCGGGTGCTCGCGCGGGCCGAAGCGCCCGGCGCGGCGGGTCGGCAAGTCGGTCCAGCTGGATTCGAGTTTCCAAGGGTAAAACGGCAGCCGGGTTTTGCGGGAGCCCGGACAGACCGACTCCCAATCGGCGCGGTAACCGGCGACGCAAAGCGCGCCGAGGGACGAGAGCATGGTTTCGCGGCCGGGCAGCGCACGGCGCAGGGAGCTGAAGACGCGTGCGTCGGCGCCGGCGCTGTTGAGACATTCGAGGAGAGAACCGCCGAGCACGGGATGCGGACCGACTTCGAGGAACGTCTTGTATCCGAGTTCGAGCATCCGCGCGATGGTGTCGGAAAAAAGCACGGGCTGACGGATGTTGCGCCACCAATAAGCCGCGTTCCAATTTCCCTCGTGGCATTCGCGTCCGGTCACGGTGGAAAAAAGCGGGAGCGATGGTTTGTGCGTGCGGATGCCGGCAAGCGAGCGTTCCAGCGGTGCGCGGGCGGGATCCATCAGTGCGCTGTGGAAGGCGTATTCGACCCGCACCTTGCGCAACGGAACACCGCGCGCGGTCAGTTCGTCCCCGAGAAGAGCGATGTCCTCCACGCGACCGGACAGAACGGCAGAGCGGGGGCTGTTGACCGCGCCGATGGCCACGCGCCCCGGACGCGAGGAGACGAGGGCCTGCAATTCGACGACGGGCAAGGCGACGGACAGCATGGTGCCTTGGCCGCGGCACACGGCCATGGACTTGGCGCGGTGGCAAATGACCCGCGTTGCCTCCTCCAGCGTAAGCGCCCCCGCGACACAAGCAGCGGCCGCTTCCCCGACACTGTGTCCGACGACGGCGGCAGGCTTTATGCCCCAGCTTTCCCACAGCGCGGTCAACGCCATCTGGATGGCGAAGATGGCGGGCTGGGCGATCTCCGTGTCGTTGAGGCGCGTGTGTTTCTCGTCCTTGGCCAACTCGGCGAGCAGCGACCATCCGACATTGGCGCGGATGAGGCGGTCGATTTCCTCGATCTTGCCTCGGAAGACCGGTTCCTCGCGGAGCAGATCGCAGCCCATGCGCGTCCACTGCGATCCCTGGCCGCAGAAGACGAAAACGGGGGCTTCCGGATTTTCCGCGGCGCGTCCGCGCGAGGCTCCGGCCGGACAGCCCCCCGCCGCCGCGGCATCCAATTTTTCGGGCATTTCCTGAGGGGTGGCGACAAGCGACAAACGATGGGGCAGGGAAGATTGGAGTTCCCCCGCGCTGTAGCAGATGTCGGACAATGTTTCGCTGCTTTCCCCGTCGCGAAGCAGTTCCGCGTAGCGCCCGGCCAGACGGCTCAGGCTGTCGGGGTTGCGTGCCGATATGACAAGCAGGCCGGCCCGATGATCCCATTCGTCCGATGCTTTCGGCCGCGGCGTCTCCGTGCGAGCCTGCGCGAGGATGGCATGCGCGTTGGCGCCGCCGAAACCGAAGGAATTGACGCCGGCGAGGATTTTTCGGCCGTCGCGCCCGAGTTCCGTCGTCTCGGTGACCACCCGCAGATTTCCGGACTCGAGATCGATGGCCGGGTTGATTTCCTCGAAGTGAAGGTTCGGGGGCACGGACCCGTGGTGCAGGCAGAGAGCGGCTTTGATCGTTCCGGCGATGCCCGCCGCGGCTTCGAGGTGGCCGATGT
>CAYQMP010000482.1:0-1379 GCA_964418615.1 uncultured Chthoniobacter sp.
CAGATCGACCGCATCACCGGAGCCGCCACCGCCGACGAGGCCCAGAGCATCCTGCGCGAAGAATCCAAGAAGCGCGACCCAGAGAAAGTCAAAGCCGCCGCCCAGCGCATCGTGGACGAGTCCATCGCCCTGCGCGAGAAGGCCAATCCCGCCGCCCTACCGCGTCTGGAGAAGCAGGGGGCCGACTACGTCGTCCTCTCGCCGGAGGGCAGGGAACTGGCCCGCGAGCGCGACCAGACCGCCGCGGAGCAGGCACTGGTATCGGCCCGCCGCGAGACGGTGCAGCGCGAGATGCGCGACGTCCACACCGGAATCAACGAGGCCGTCGAGTTCATCAAGAAGGTCAACGAGGCCCGCCAGCGCGGCGAGGACATTGCCAAGGTCATCCGTGAAAACGCACCCCGCACGCTGCTCACCGACTACGAGGCCAACCCGACGCAGGAAAACCTCGACCGGCTTTTTGAGACTGTCCGCGCCTTCGGCCAAGAGATCAACGAACCCGCCGAACTGGCCAACTTCCCCGTCATCGGCAGCAACCAAGGCGCACTGGCCGAGGGCATCTGGCGCTCTGTCATCCGGATCAACGAGGGCGCGGACGGCACCATCGTCATGCGCGAGTTCGCCCAAGACAACCTCAAGCGGGCCATAGCCGAGGGCCGCGTCACGATGGACTTCGTCCGGCAGCAACTCAACGACATCCTGCCCCAGATCGACAGCGACCGCATGGAGCGCCGTCTCCGCACCGAGACGGACACCGACGTCATCGAAGCCTTCTCCGACATCGCCGTGGCCTACTTCCGCGGCAGCATCCGCGAGGAGCAGATTCCCGCGGGCCTGCGCGGCATCATGCGCCGGTTGGCCATTGCTACCCGCGACATCTTCCGCCGCGCCTACAACCTCGCCCGACTCCGCGCCGAGGGGAAACTCGACCGCGACTTTGAGGCACTCTTGGCCGAGGCGGTGGGCGTCGATCAGCAGGCACTGGTAGACCGCGCCCGCGAGCGCACGGAGCAGGAGGTGGGGGCAACGCAGAATTATTCGATTGGCGTCTCGTCACAACAAGACACCGACTACCTCGCAGCCGTCGAGCGCGGCGACATGGAGACGGCGCAGCGGATGGTGGATGAGGCGGCGAAGAGGGCGGGGTATGATATTGGGCCGGTGTGGCACGGAGGTGCCGACGGGTTCACTGTGTTTGACTGGAACCGAATTGGTGAGCAGGGAACGACCGAAGGCAAAGGATTCTATTTCAGCAACGACAGGGATCTCGCCGCCGGATACGCGGAGCGTCACGGCGGGAGATTGCTTCGCGTTTATCTCCGCTCTGGCAAGCCGATTGACGGCAAGAAGCAAACCATCACGCAAAGCAAGTGGCGTCA
>CAYQMP010000482.1:1408-1674 GCA_964418615.1 uncultured Chthoniobacter sp.
CGTCAGATTTTGCGACTCGTTCACGTTCAGAGCGAACAATACGACGAGGGAACAAGCCCGCTTTGGAACTACGCGGACGTCGGATACGAAGGTCTTGAAAAAGCCATCAACGAAGCGGTCGCCAATATCACGGAAACTTCCGAGTCAGACGTTGATGCCATCTCTGGCTTTATCAACGGCGGTGCCGATCCACAAATTACCTACGATGCCATCTACAAACTGACCGGAATGACCGGCATTGTGGAAAGCGAAGCGTGGGGCCGCGA
>CAYQMP010000483.1:0-1665 GCA_964418615.1 uncultured Chthoniobacter sp.
GTAGGAGACTCTCGGGAACTCGTCGGCTTTGAAGATTCGCGACTGACAAACTTCCTCAGTGGCCGCGTTGATAGTTTGTGGATTGCTGGTCCGGGGTTACGGCGCTGAGTTTGTCTTCCAGTTGCTTCACTGCTTCCGCGTCACCAGTGTTTCTGGCCATCTCGATTGCGCGTTGGACTTCCTCGTGCGCCAGCTCATAGCGCTGATTGGCGAGGAGGGCAACGGCTAAGGTGCCGCGAGGGCTACGTAGTCGTCCCTTAAAAACCCGTTGCGAGTTGGGTACGATGGGTTGGGGAAGCGATTTTCCAGCACAGGCGCAGAGTGGAGAGCAGAGCCGAGAAGATGGTCCTCATCCAGAGGCTCAAGTTGGAGGCGGCGCTGGCTAGGAGCAGGTTGATCGCATCGCCCTGCTGGCCTTTGAGGAAGTTGCGGCCGAGGCGGTGATCGCTTTTGAGATGGCCGATGCGCGGTTCGATCGCGGCGCGGCGACGGAACCGCCCTCTGGCTTTGCGCCGTGCGTAGAGGGAGTCGGAGGCCTTCGGGGGCTTGGGCGTGATCACCTCAGTCTGGCCGCACCGGGCTTTGCCGCGGTAGCCGCGATCGGCAATGACCACCGACGGACGATAACCGGCCAGGCGTTCCACTTGCGCCAAGGCGGGATCCAGCGTGTGCCCATCGTAGTCGTTTTTCGGCAGGCTGTACGCCCCGAGGATCACGCCGCTGTTTTTGCCCATGACCACCGACGCCTTCGACCCAAACTCATACTTCTTGTGCTCTTTGCCCTTGGACAGGCAGTAAACCTGCGGTTCGTGCAGCGAGTAGACCTTGTCGGTATCGTGTCTCTTTTGCCGCAAGACGCGCTGGGCCACTTCCAACCAACGCCGCTCCTCGCAGTCGGCCGGCAAGGCCTTGTCCAGTTGCCGCACCACTTGTCCGGCGATGGTCTTCAAACGCCGTGCCGCCTTGCGCGCTCGCGCCGCCCCGCCCTTGGTGCGCCAGCCGCGTTGAGCGCAAAGCAACTTCGGCACTGTACGCACAAAACTCTGCCGCAGCCGGATCCCGTGCTTGCGCGCATGTTTGACCCCGCTGCGCACGATCTTGGCCGAAAGCTTCGTGTCGGTCGGAAAAGTGATGTTCTTCTCCTGCGTGGTCGTGTCGGCCACCACTTCCTTCTCCCGTCCCCGGTCCCCGTGCAGATCGATGGTCGCCGCCAAGATCTTCTCCGCCCCGTCCGCTCCAATGCGCTGGCGAAAATGCACCAGCTCGCTGGCTTCACAAGGCGCACCCCACTGCAACTCGCGCTCCCCGCAGAAAAACTGGGCATACGGACTTAAACTCCAAAATTCCACCACCCGCTCGTCGCTCAAATCGCACAGATGCTTGAGCAGCAAAAGTCCCACCATCCGCCGAATCGGCAAAGCCGGACGACCTTCCTCACTGTAAAGAGCGCCAAAGGCTTCTTCGAACTTCGACCAATCAAAAGCTTCGGCTAACCGATAAAGCTTCTGCCGCCGATCGAGTTGATCGCGCAACTCGGGCAACAAAAACGAACTCTGCGCTGGGTTGGTTAATTTAGGCTTCATGGTGTTTTGGTTTGCGGGGTTTGGCGCCCTTTGCGGGACTTTTCCCGCAATCCAATACAGCACCTTTCGTGCCTATTACTAT
>CAYQMP010000484.1:0-1662 GCA_964418615.1 uncultured Chthoniobacter sp.
GCGTCGCTATCGTAGGGTGTGGGGTCTTCGAGGAATTCGATGTTTCGGCGGATGTCCGGAGTCAGTTTGGTGAGGAATGCCTCGATCGATTCGCCGCCGCCGGTCGTGAAGGAAGCATTGGCATCCAGTCGCCAGCGCAGCGGGAGATCGGCCAAGGCGTTCAACGCCTCGGCTTCGCGTTGCGGATCGCGTCCGATTTTGAGTTTGGCCGCACGGTAACCTTCGGCCACGCACTGCTCGAAGGCGTCGCGCGGAGCGGTGGTCCAATCGGTGAAAAGTGCGTGGCTGCAGACTTCGGGCAGGCCGTCGAAAAGGGAAAGACCGGCGCGCCGTGCGGCGGCGTCGGTGCGGGCGTGGCGCAAGGCGAGGTTGGCGAGGGGTGTGGGTTGGTTGTTTGCCAGCGAAGCAAGTTGGTCTTCGAGAGGAGCATGCCCGAATTCCTCCCACGGATGCAGGTCGGCGTAGCCGATCGAGTTATCGTCGAATTCGACGCGGAGAAGAACGCCTTGGCGCGGGGCGCGCGCGGCGCGGGCCGGGTCGGGCCCGGGCTGCAGCGTGTAGTGGTGCGTCCGGATTTTCACGGCAGGAGGAAGCCGAGGGCGAGGAGAAGGCCGAACGAAGCATGCAGCGCGGCGGCTTGGGCCAGCAGCTGGTTGACGCTGCGGTCGGGCGTGGCGGTCAAGCACGCGCGGGCCAGCCACCAAACGAGCGGCAAGGTGATGAGCGGAAGCACGAAGGCCCAGAAATAGCCGAGCGGCAGCCACAGCATGCCGAGCACGCAGGGCGCGATGACCAACGCGGCGTTTTCGCTGCGGGCAAAAGTCAGACCGAAGCGCGCGGCGAGCGTGCGCTTGTTTGCCGTGCGGTCGGTTTCCAGATCGCGGAGGTTGTTCACCGCGAGGAGCACGCTGGAGTGCAGGCCGATTTGCAGTCCGGCCAGGGCGGCAGCCGGGGACCACTCGAGTGCGTTGAGATAAAATGTTCCGGCCACGGCGAAGAGGCCGAAGAAAAGCACGACGAAGATCTCCCCGAGCCCGAGGTAGGCCAGGGGGAAAGGTCCGCCGGTGTAGCCGTAAGCGAGAACAAGCGAAACGACGCCGAGAATTAGAATCGGCCATCCTCCGTGCACGACGAGCGGAATGGCGAGGAGGACGGCGAGGATGAGACACGCGATGCCGCCGGCCATCATGGCGCGTGCGGAGAGCAGTCCGGCGCTCGTGGCACGTATGGGCCCGAGTCGCTCGGCGGTATCCGCACCTTTGGCGTGGTCGATCGCGTCGTTGAAGTAGTTCGTCGCGATCTGGATAAGGACGGCGCACGCGAGAATGAGCGCGGACACCATCGGATCAAAGGCGCCCGCAGCAATGGCCAAGGCACAACCGGCCGCGACGGGCACAATCGCTGCGCCCAGCGTGCGCGGGCGGGCGGCGAGGATCCACGGGTTCATCGGTCGTGATGGCACGCCTATCGGGGATGGTGGTCAATCTTTGTCTGCAGAGGTGTTTTGGCCTTGCCCTCTCTTGGGGGGGGGGGGGGTATGATGCGCCGCGACATGAAAACGCACCTACCTGTCTCCTTCATTTCCGCAGTCATCATGCTTGGCGCCGCTTCTGGCCGAGCCCAAACTGCAACCAACAGCCTCTGGAATAGCAACTTAAGTTC
>CAYQMP010000485.1:0-1658 GCA_964418615.1 uncultured Chthoniobacter sp.
CGGGAAATCGCCGCGGTGCAGACCGGGAGCGGTCACCCCATCGCCCGCGCTTTCCGCGCCGCGCCCTCGGCCGAAGCCCCCCTTCTCGCCCGCGACATCCGCACGATCCCCGGCGCCGGCATCGAGGGCGTGCTGCCCGACGGTGCGCGTTTGCAGGTCGGCAACGACGGCATCCTCACTTCCGCCGACAACCGCTCCGCACTACGCGAGCAACTCGCCACCGAGCAAGAAGGCGGACACGAAATCTTCATCCGCCGCGACGGACACCTCGTCGGCCTCGCCGTCGTGCGCGAATCCCTCCGCGACTCGGCGCGCGAAGCTCTGGCCCGGATGAAGTCGCTCGGCATCCGCACCATTGTCATGACCGGCGACCGCGAGGAAAACGCTGTGCGGTTCGGCTTCGACGAATGCCTCGCCGGACTCACTCCCGACGCGAAATTGCACGAAGTGGAAAAACTCCGCGCTGCCGGACGCAAAGTCCTCTTCATCGGCGATGGCATCAACGACGCACCCGCCATGGCCGCCGTCACCGCAAGCATCGCCATGTCCGGCGGCAGCGAACTCCCTCGCGAGACGGCCGCGATGGAACTCGGCGGACAAGACCTGCGCGTCATCCCGCAGTCAGTCGCACTCTGCCGCGCCACGGTGCGGGCCATCCGCCGCAACATCGCCTTCGCCGCCTGCTACAACATCATAGGCATCGGCCTCGCCGCAGCCGGCATCCTCCACCCCATCGCCGCCGCGCTCATCATGCTGGTCTCAAGCCTCACCGTGACCTGGCGCGTGCTACGCGAAACTTCCGACACCGCGCTGCAAAAATCTGCCGCGCAAGAGCAGCCTCTCGCCGCGCGCCAAGCCTGGGATTTCCCGCAATTCGAGCGCCTCGTCTTCGCCGTCGCCCTCGCCTTGCAGGGACCGGTTATCGCTTGGCTCGGTGGATTTCGCGGCCCGGGCGCGGTCGGATTCATTGTCCTTTTCCTCGCCGCCGCGGGCGCCGTGCTCCTCTGGTCGCGCGACCGCGCGTGGACACCCGCAGCCCGTATGACCATGGCCATGTTCAGCGTGGGCGGGTTGGCCATGCTCGCCGGCTGGTGGGCCGATGCCGGCTTCTCTGCCGTGGTGCGCGACGGCGTATGCCTCTGCGGTTGCGCCCAGTCGAACATGGGCCTCGGACTCCTCGCCAAACTGACTTGGATGGACGCCGGCATGTTCCTCGCCGCCCTGCCCGGGCTGTTCCTCGACAAAGAAGTCTTCCGCTCCCTCTCCTCCCGCGTCTGGTGCTGGATCGCCGGTTTGGTCGGCATGTTCCTCGGCATGGAAATCGGCGCCGTCGCTCTGTCCGGTCTGCCTATCGACGCCAGTTCCGCCTCCGCCCAATTCTTCCTCACCTTCGCCGCCATGGTCCTCGGCATGTGCCTCGGCATGCTGGCCGGATGCGAAGCAGCGCGCCGTCTTGTCGCCTCGAGACCTTGAGGTCATAGTGATTGTTGCTTCGTCCCCGTAGTTCAACGGATAGAACGAGGGTTTCCTAAACCTTAAATCTGGGTTCGATTCCCGGCGGGGACAAAATTTTCCCAGGCCTATCCCAGCCGATGTCCTACCCCCTGTGTTCTGCTCGCGGGCGTGAACACATACATCGACCTGCTCTTCATTGCCCT
>CAYQMP010000486.1:0-1657 GCA_964418615.1 uncultured Chthoniobacter sp.
CCCGTTCCCCCTGCCAAAGGCAAAAAACTTTACGCGGTTGGGGTTTCGCCGGGCACTGACGCGATGGCGGAGTCTTCCGGGTGGGTGACAGCCGGGGCGGCGGGTGCGGTGCCCTCGTTTTCGGGTTGGGGCTTCGGCGGATGTTTGGGGGGCGGGACGGATTCGAGGCGGCCGTCGGCGTATTCGATGACATAACCCTCATGGGTGAGCCAGAGGAGGTCGTTGACGATGGCTTCGCGGGCGGGGTCGGTGGCGGCAACCGGTGCGGGGGCTTCCGGAGCGGTGGTTACAGTCGGCGCCGGGGACGGCGCCGCTACAGGGGCTGAATCGGAGGGGGTGGGCGGCGCGAGGAGATCGAGGAGTTGGGGGCGGCGGAGGGACTTTTTCTCGCGGATGAGTTCGAGGATTTTTTTGATGCCCTCGCTGACCGGGACTTCGTCGAGGTTGAGATAGCGAGGGCGCGACGCGGAGACGAAGGTGGTGCGGTTGGGGCTTTTGTGGAAGCGCAGTCCGGCGGCGCTGAGGGCGCGGCTCAGGCTTTGCGCGAGGCGCAGCGGGAAACGCTCTTCCTCGTGTTGCGCGTGGTTGAGCAGCGGGGCCAGAGCAGGATCGACCGCGGTGGTCTTGGGATCGCCGGGCACCGGGGCCAGGTCGACAAACTTGAGATGCGCCGGCGCGTGGTGCTCGGCGAAGTGGCGTTCGACGGCGGCGAGGTCGGGAAGCTTTTCGGGGTTCTCGCCGGCGAGCGGATAATAGACGGTGGCTTTGGAAGCTTCGGCGCGCCACTTTTCGACGACCTCCGGATCGCGTTCCATCTTCAACCTCGAGCGGAAGGTTTCGAAGTCCATGCGCGGGAAACGTTCGCGGTGGAGTTCGCGGAGCTTGCGTTCGAAGTCGTGGTGGTTGGGCGGTCCGAGCAGGACGCCGGACATGCCGCAGACGGCGACCACGGGGAAGTTGCCTTTGGGCGCTTCGACCTCGACGGTTTCGGCCCGGTAAAATTCCTCGCGCTTTTTGCGCAGGAGATGGCGCACCGCAGCGTCGCGGTTGAGCCACACGCTGTGGTCGACATCGACGACCCAGAACGGCCCCTCGGGCTGCTTGGGCGCGGAGGTGAGGTCGATGGTGTAGGACGCCGGGTTGCGCAGGAGGATGCGCGCGATGTCGAAAAGGCTGAACGTCTTGCCGGTGTGGCGGACCTGCTGAACGACGGTCTCGACCGCGGGCGCGGTGGCGGTGAAGGCGATGCGCAGCCAGGGGAAAGGATTGGGCGGCGGTGGTGCGGGCTGGCGATCGTCGCGGCGCGGACCGTCGAATTTTTTCCCGTGCGGTTTGGGTCCGCGGCGCGGTCCGCCCGGCTTGCCGGAGAATTTGCCGCCGCGCTGGAACCCGCCGCGCTTCTCGGGGCGGGGTTCGCGGAATTGACGCGGGGCCTGCGGCGCGGCGCCCGGGTCTTTGGCCCAGGCCGGACGGAAGTCGAGGGCGCTGAGATCCAGCGACGGGGCTTCTTCGGACATGGGCACAACGCCGCCCGCGGGCGGCCGGGAGGGTTATTCGGTGATGATGTCCTTGTACGTCATGCCCGACGGGATCATGGGCAGGACGTGCTCGGTGTAGGGCACCATGATGTCGAGGACGTAAACGCCCTTGGCGTCGA
>CAYQMP010000487.1:0-1653 GCA_964418615.1 uncultured Chthoniobacter sp.
CGCGTCCGGTTTCGAGGTATTGGCGGATGCCGCCGACGCCGCAAAGTTGGCAACCTGTCGGGAAATCCGGGCCTTTGACGTGCTTCATCAGGCCGTCGAGGGTGATGTCGGGCTTGTCGATCTGCGCGCAGATGGCGTCGATGACTTCCCCCAGATTGTGCGGCGGCATGTTGGTCGCCATGCCGACGGCGATGCCGGTGCCACCGTTGACGAGGAGATTGGGGAAAGCTGCGGGAAAGACAACGGGTTCGGTCAGGCGTTCGTCATAATTCGGGACGAAATCGACGGTCGATTTGTCCATGTCGGCCATGAGGGCTGTGCCGAGGTGGGTGAGGCGCGCCTCGGTGTAACGCATGGCGGCCGGCGGGTCGCCTTCGACCGAGCCGAAGTTGCCCTGGCCGTCGACGAGGATTTCGCGCATGGCCCAGTTTTGCGCCATGTGGACGAGGGTCGGGTAGATGACCGCTTCGCCGTGCGGGTGGTAGTTGCCGCTGGTGTCACCGCAAATTTTGGCGCACTTGATGTGCTGGCGTCCGGGGAAGAGGCGCAGGTCGTGCATCGCGTAGAGGATGCGGCGCTGGGCGGGCTTGAGTCCGTCGCGCGCATCGGGCAAAGCGCGCGAGATGATGACGGACATGGAGTAGTCGAGGAAGGAGCGTGACATCTCCTCCGCGACATCGATCGGTTCGACTTTTTCGTTTTGCGTATACACGTGGAAAGAGGGGTTTTACGTTGCGTTTCGGGCCCTGAAAATCAGTGCAAAAAGAGTGCCTTTTTGCGCCGCTCTAGGCCAGCGCAAACATCCCTCCCGAAAGGATTATTTTCGGGTCAATTCTCGGGGCTCTCGGTCCGCTTTTGCGCGCGGATTTCGCCATCCTCGCCGGTCAAAATGAGGCTTCCATCGGGGTCGATTTTCCACGTCGCGACGGACCCGAGGAGAGCGAGGAATTTTCGTTCCTGCTGCATGACCTCGGGTTCGCAGGCGCGGCGCGTGCTGCGCAGTGGGCCGATTTTGATCGTGTTGCCCTCGATCGTGCAGGTGCCGCCGAACCGGTTGCATGACGCGTCGCCCGCGATGTTGCCCTCGGTGTCGAATTCGAAAGTGATCGGATGATCGTCGAGCGGTCCTTTTCCGACAACGGAGGTCACCTGCCACGCGCTGCCGGGGAGGGCGGGGGTTGGTTGATTAGTCTCCATGGCGAGAGAGGTGGCGATCGTGAGGAGGAGGGTGAGGAGGAGTTGCATAGAGGAGTCGTCAGTTGGCGGTCCTCAGTTTTCAGCAAGAAAAAGAGTTAGGCCAGTGCTTGTTGGGCGGTTTTGAAGTGGAGTTTGGCCGTGGCGCGGAGGGCGTCGGGGCCGTGTTGATGGACAAGGGCGCGGGCGGCTTCGAGGACGGCTCCCGAGGCACCTTTGGGAAATTTGGCGCCCCATTTTTTTTCGGCGGCGGCGAGCCAATCGATGAATTTTTCGCGGGCAAGGATCGAGGCGGCGGCCACGGCGTAGTCGCTCTCGGCTTTGGTCTGCTGGCGCAGTTCGATTTTGCGCCCCTTTTGCATCAGTGCGCGTTGCAACACACGCGGATTCGCGAACTGATCACTGAGGGCGGAAGGGCAATCGGGCTTACGCTCGCAGAGGTTTTCGATGACGCGCGCG
>CAYQMP010000488.1:0-1653 GCA_964418615.1 uncultured Chthoniobacter sp.
CCACCGTCCTGCCCGACAGCGCGTTCCCCAAGCCCGGTCAGGGCGCCTTCAAACGCTGGTGGACCTCCCTGCGCAACAAACTCAAAAACGACAGCCGCTTCGTCGTCCCGGCCAAGAAAACCGAATACGTCGTCGTCCGCGAGCGCCCCGCCTCCCCGCACCTCGACATCGTCGACGCGTTCGAAAAAGCACGCCAACCGAAAGAGCAAGGCGCCGCCGCCGAAGCCATCCTCAAGGGCCTCGACAAATTCGACGGCGCGCCCGACGAACTCCAGCGCGTCCTCGGCCTCCTGGAAAAAGCGGCCGACGACCACCAGCGCCGCAACCCCGCCCATTCCATCCATCTTCTCTGCGTGCGGGACGAAATCCTCGAGCGGCGCAAGACCCCGCTCCCCGAGGGCGCCCTCACTCTCACCACCTTCCTCTCGCACCCGCCCGACCATCTCGCTGGCCTGCTGGCTCCCCTGCCCGCCGCACGCATCCGCCATGCCCTCGAGGCCGGCGTGGCCCTCGGCGGCGAAGCCGGAAGCAGCCTCCTCCTCGACGTCCTGAGCGAAGGCGACAGCAAAGTTGTCACCGAAGCCACCCGTCTCCTCGTCGAAAAAGGCCAGATCGAACCTCTCCGCGAGCACCTCAGCCGCAGCATTGCCGAGCGCAACACCAATCCGGAACTCCTCGCCTGGTTTCTTTCCAAGCGCCCGGCCGACCTCGCGGCCTTGCTCACGCCCGAAACGCTGGAAGCCGCCATCACCGTGGTCGAACGCGAGAACATCAAGGACAGCAAACGCGCCACCAAGCTGCACAAAGTCTTGGCCGACGACAAAAAGCTCATGGCAGAAGCGCTCGCCTCCTCCGACCGCGAGGCGGCCCGCGACCTCATGCGCAAAATCATGCGCACCGCCGTCTTCGAGGAAATGGACAAACGCGCCCTCTTGGCCCGCGCGATCAAGGCGCGCCCCGAGTTGCAGGAGTTGCTCGAAACGGGCGAAGACAAATCCGCCGCTTCGGCCCCGTCCACCAAAATGCTCACCGTCTCGTGGCCCAGCCTCGAACGGCGCAAGAAGGACTATGACGAACTGGTCAATGTCCGCATCCCCGCCAACAGCCGCGACATCCAAGTGGCGCGCGAGCAGGGCGACCTTCGCGAGAACGCCGGCTTCAAATTTGCCAAGGAACAACAGGGCGTGCTCATGCGCCAGAAGGCCGAGCTCGAGCACCAGTTGGCCAACTGCCGCGGCACCAACTTCGAGAACCCCGACACCTCCCGCGTGAGCATCGGGACGACCGTGCGCCTGCGCGACAACACCTCGGGCGCCGAAGAGCAGCTCCATATCCTTGGGGCGTGGGACGGCGACTCGGCCAAGCAGATCGTTTCCTACCTCGCCGCCGCCGCCACTGCCCTCATCGGCCACGAGGCCGGCGAAGTCGTGGCCATGCCGTCCGAGCACGGCGAACGCGAAGTCACCATCGTCTCGATCGAGCCCTTCAAAAATCTTGAAATTCTCTGACCGGCGGGACAAATCTTCCCGCTAGGCACGTTCCCGCCGGCGATTCTCATGTCACACACCGTCATCACATCCGTCCGCGGCCGCGAGGTCATCGACTCGCGCGGCAACCCCACCGTCGAAGTCGAAATCACCCTGCAAGGCGGTG
>CAYQMP010000489.1:0-1645 GCA_964418615.1 uncultured Chthoniobacter sp.
CCGTCATCATTGCCGAACTTCGACTGATCCTCGCGGTCGTTGATCATGAAGGTGAGCACGCCGTGGATCTTGTGGATCTTGTGGTGGTAAGGCTCCTCGTCGTTGCCCCCGCCGCCGGCCCAGCGCCCGAAGTTGTTCTCGTCCCAGCCGGGATTGTTTTGCTCGTCGGGATAAAACCACCAATGGAGGTGCGTCACCTCGTCGAGATAGGCCGCGGCGTAACCGCCGGCGAGGATATCGCCGAACGGTTGGCCTTTGAGCGGTCCGTCCGGATCGGCCTTCGACCACTGCGTGTTGGTATGGAAGACGCGCTCGGGAATGTGCATGACCTTCATTTCTTCCGGACCGAGGCCGAAAATATTTTGCGCCAGTTCGTTGAAAGCGCGGATGGAGGCGCGGTTCACGTCGCCCTCGAAGTAAGGCATGATGTGTTCGGCGTAGACTCCACCAATGACCGAGCCGGTGCCGCTTTGCTCGAAAGCTTTGAGGCGGCCGACAAAGGTTGGTCCATCGCGGTCGGGAAAAGTCGGGTCCGCGGGATCCTGCTCGGCCCAGAGCAGGGAGCTGAGGAGCGAGCCGCTGAGGTGCATATTGAGCGGGACACCGAGCATTTCGTGCGTCTCGATGGTGCGGATGAAACCCGGGTAGAGATCCAAATCGGCGCGCGGCTTGAAGATATGGTCCTGCGTGCCGGTAACGGTAGCTACCGATTGGTTGGCGTGGGCGATGGCCGCGTATTTGGCGCGGCCGGTCGAGGCGGTGGACAAGATTCCCTCCCCGGAAAGGACGCCGATGTTTGTATCGCCGGGGTCTTGCCGGACGAGGGCTCCGCCGGGACCGGCCATGAAGTCGACGACATCGCTGCCGGCGATTTCACCGTCTCCACCGTTGGTACCATCGCGAGTGGTCAGGACCCAAAACCGCAGCGGACTGGCGCCATCCCACCCGGCGGCAGTGAGGACGGACTTTTTGATTCCGAACTCGAGAGCGTCCAGATCGCTGCGCCAGTAGGAACCAAGGTAGTTGCCGCCTCCGGCGATGTTGGTGAACGTGGAGTCGTAGATCGAACCCGCCGCGCTGCTGTAGACACCGACGCAGATTTCCCATCCGCGTCCGTCCTCCAGTCGCGTGTCGCTGAAGTCGGGCAGCCAGACTTGTCCGCCCGGCGCGCAATCAATGGCCACATAGACATCGACGGCCCAGTCTTCTTGGTCGAGGCCAAGGTCGAAAAGGTCGACGCGGAAATAGACATTGTCGCCCTCGACGCGGTGATAGAAGGCGACGAGGTCGCGCGCGGTGTCCGAGTTGAAGACATCGGCATCGAACAAATGCTGGTCATTGTTCCGATCGAGGGCCCTCAGGTCGGACGCGGACCAGTCTTGGAACTCTTCGAACCACACCGTGCCACGGCGGTCCGTGCCAATGGCCGGCCCCGGACCAATGGTGATATCGGCCAGCGCGACCGAAGCAAGGGCGCAAAGGGCCGAAGAGCAAAGTGCGGCGCGCACGGCAGCGATCAGTTGCCGCTCAGCTCGACCGAGATCCGATAGAAGCGTGCTTCGGTGGAGTCCAGGCCGGTTTCGGTCACGGTCTTGGTCGTGCCGTCGCCGGTCACCGGGTTCGCTTGGCCGTCGGCGACATTGGT
>CAYQMP010000490.1:0-1643 GCA_964418615.1 uncultured Chthoniobacter sp.
CCGGCGGCGAGGCGACCGATCGCCTCGACGAGCTCGGCCGTGTCGCAGTCCTTGACCGGCACGAGGTGTTTGATCACGCGGCCGTAAAGTTCCTCGCCGCGCTCCAGGCAGGGCGGGGTCAGTCCGCCGATCACCTTGGGCATGTCGCCGAGCACGCTCTGGTGGTTGCCCGGATCTTCGCGCTCGGGCGAGAAGACCAAGGCGAAATCGGTTCCGGCCTTCAATCCCGAGCCATTTTCCAGCACGGCGCGCAATTCCTCGCGGGTGGTGCCCGGGTAGGTGCTCGACTCGAGCGAGACGAGCATGCCGCGGCGGAGGTGCGGGGCGACTTCCTCGCCGGCCCGGAGAATGTGCGACAGATCGGGGTCTTGGTGTCTACGCAGCGGGGTGGGGACGCAAATAATGACGGCTTCGGCTTCGGACAAGCGGTCTTTGTCGTGGGTGAATTCAATGCGTCTTGTTTCCAGCGCCGCTTTGACGCGTTCGGATGGCAAATGAACGAGCGGCGAATGTCCTTGCTGCAACTCCAAGAGACGTCCTTCATCGGCATCGTAGCCGAGCACGCGGCAACCGGCGTCGGCGAAGCCCAAGGCGAGCGGGATACCGACGTAGCCGAGACCGACGATGGCGACCTCGTGGCGCGCGTGGGGCGGTTTGGGGATCATGGGGCGGCCGTGGCCGGGGTGAGCCTTTCCATTTTTTGGCCGAGGTCTTTCCGGCGCAGGAAGAGGTATTGGAAGGTGCCGATGAGAGAGCAGATGAGGCGGTATTGGTGGAAGCCGAGGTGGTCGAGGAAGATGGCGGCGATCATTTTCCAGAATTCGCCCCATGATGCGGTTCGCCAGCGCGAAGACTCGTTGATCAACACGGCCAGCAAGGTCACAAAAACGCCGGCCATGTAGGCGAGGAACAAAAGGATCAGCACTTCGGTCCAACCGACTGCACCGGTGGCCAGGAGGATGATGGCCAAGGTATAGGCCAGCAATTCGACCAGCGGCGCGAGGGCTTCGAAGACGAGGAAGAACGGCAGACCGAAGACCCCGGTCATGCCGTAGCGCGGATTGAAGAGCATGCGCCAGTGGCGGAGGATCGACTGCAGGGTGCCGCGCTGCCAGCGGTTGCGCTGCGAGGCGTATTGCCGCCAATGCTCGGGCACCTCGGTGTAGCACACGGCGTCCGGCGTGAAGGCGAGCGTGTGGTTGTGTCCGTTGCGCCGGTCGTAAATGTGTCCGTTCAGCCGGATGGCGAACTCCATGTCGTCGGTGATGGAATCCGGCCAAGGTCCGCCGGCCGCCTCGAAAACGCTCTTTTTGACGAGAAGGAGGGCGCCGGAAATGCAGAGCATGCTGCGCAGACGGCTCAGCCCGGTGCGGGCCCATTGGAAGCTGCGGGCGTATTCGATTTCCTGGTTGAGCCCGAGCATGGTGCGGGGCAGGCCGCGGCGGGTGATGGTGCCGTTTTCCACGGTGAGGCCGTTGGAAGGACGGACCACGCCGGCCGAGGCGGCCAGTCGGGATTCGACAAGGAAGGGGCGCGCCATGTGGAGAAGTCCGTCGGGTTCGAGCACGCAGTCGGCATCGATGACGCAGAGCAGGGGGTAGCGTGAGAGAGAAGAGCCGGCGTTGATCGCGTCCGCGCGGCGG
>CAYQMP010000491.1:0-1643 GCA_964418615.1 uncultured Chthoniobacter sp.
CAGACGTGTGCGCAGAATCGGGCTCTCCTCCCGCCGCTCTTTTCATCAGAGCCTTCGAAGCTGTCCCCCGCGTCCGAGGAAGCTGGCGCCTTGGACGGCGACGAGTTGGCGGACGGTGCGGAAGCCTTCAATGAGGGTGGAGTGGGACACGCCGAGACAGGCGCGGACCAGGGTCATGGGCTCACGGCTGTCGAAATGCCCGGATATCCAATGAGGACGGGCCGAAGAAGAAGGCGCATGGGAAAGACCTGACTCTGCCTCTCACTGTTTTTCCGGCAGCGAGTTTGATGGCGCGGGAACCAGCACCAGCTTCATGCCGCCGACGGCCGCGGGCGCATCCTCATCGCGGGCTTGCAGCAGGCCGAGAGACGCGAGGAAGCGGTCCGCTTTTTGCAGCAGGGTGCGTTGTCTCGACGTCCGGTTGAAGAATCCGTGCTTATGCCCCGGGGCCTGCCAGTATTCCACCCGTGCTCCCGCCTCCGCGAGACGGGCGTGCACGGCGTCCCATCCGGGCAACCACGCGCTGTCCTGATCTCCGAAGAAAACGATGGCCGGAGCCATATCGCCGCCGATGTGCTGCAGGGCGTCGACCTCGCGGTCCGATTGGTCTTTTTGCTCGAAAGCGGGATTGAAGAGCACGTAAGCGACGGCTTTGGTGTCGATGGACGTGTCGTCGGATGGATCATCGAGTCCGGTTTGCCTCGTGGCCAGCACGGCGAGGTGGCCTCCCGCGGATCCTCCGCCCGCGATGATTTTTTGCGGGTCGATGCCGAACTCCGCGGCTTTGGTTTTCAGCCAACGGATGGCGCTTTTCGCATCGGTGATGCACACGCGTTTGCGGGATTCGCCGGATTCGTTGAAGTCGGGCGTGCCCTTCGGATGCATGCGGTATTCCGCCGTGACCGCGACGAGTCCGCGTTCGGCGAAGTGCCTGCAGGCGGCGCGGAACTGGGTGAGATCGCCGCCCTGCCAGCCACCACCGTGGAAGAAGATGATCGCGGGAGTCTTGGTCTGTGCAGGGTTGTGGTCCGGAGGGAAGTAGACCTCCAATCGCCGCGGCTGATCGCCGGACGTTTTGTAAGCGAAAGATTGCCCGGGGGCGGTAGTTTCTTCCGCTTGGTCATCGGGTGCATCGGCGTTCGTGGTGTCTGTGATGACCGGCCAAAGCGCGGCCGCCATTGTGGCCAGGGAAACGAGTTGTTTGCTTTTCATTCGGATTTATTCAATTCGATTCGGCCGGGTTCGGCTGGCAACCCGTCGCTGTTTTGCAGGGTGACCGGGGGCTCCATCCAGTCCGCCCAAGCATAGCGGACAAACGTCGCCTCGGAGACAGCTTGGCCATCGAGGGTAACGGTCGCCGTGCCGCTCAACCGCGCGGGGGCGACATGGAATTTGCCATCGGGTCCGGCTACTTCGAAGCCGGGAATGTCCGCCCGGCCGTCCGAGGTTTTCAGTCCCGAACCCGCATGCTCGAAGGTGACGGTGAGCGTGCCGGCCTTGGCCTCGGTCCCGGACATGATTGGTCCGCGCGCGGCCACCTCACGTCCGTAGACTTGGGCCAACGCGAGGCGCGCGAGTCGTTGGCCTACGGGTTTTTTGAATTTGGGATGGATGTCATTCTTTTCGCCCACATCGATGGCCAC
>CAYQMP010000492.1:0-1642 GCA_964418615.1 uncultured Chthoniobacter sp.
GTGGCTGGCTGAAGCCCTTTGAGGTTTTGTCCATCCCGAGTGACTTCAATATCGAAGGCGCCAAAATCCGGGCTGGCGACTACGCCCGCGAAGACCTCAACCGAGCCGTCCGGCGGTCGACGATTTTTGGCGACGCCGTAGACAACTACTTTCGGCGATGCCGGCACCTCGGCGCACACGCGTCGTTTTGGCCATCGATCGATACCGCCATGGAAGCCGCAGAGCGGTTCCGTGCCCGAGGGGCCGCCTGCTACGCGCTGCACTCGAAATTGCCAGAGAACGAAATCACCGATCTGATCCGCGGCCTCCGCGCGGGCACGGTCGAGAGCCTTGCCACAGTCGGCATGCTGGGCGAAGGACTGAATCTTCCAGGACTGTCGTCAGTATCATGCTGCCGAAAAACGGCTAGCCTGACCGTCTATCTGCAGCAGCGCGGACGGGCGAATCGAGGCGGTGAAGGTACGGCCCTAATCCTGGACCACGTGGCCGACTGGCAGCACCACGGCCTGCCTGACGATGATCGCGAGTGGACCCTCAAAGGTCGGGTGAAGCGCCGCGCTGCACCGGGCACGGTGGCGGTGTGGGACTGCCCCGAGTGCTGGGTCGTGAACCGCTCGCAGCAATCGGTGTGCGGCGGGTGCGGTGCGCCGAAGCCGCGCGAGCTGGTGCTGATGGAGGAGCGCGCCGCCGAGCTGGAGCGCATCACGTCGGCCGACACCAGGGACATCCACGAGCACTGCGAGGAGCCGGACGACTACCTCCGGTTCGCCCGCGCGCACGGCAAGCGGCAGACCTGGGCAGTCCTTAAATGGTGCGAGCGGCCGACCGGAGCCGCCGGGCCGTTCGCCGCGGCGGCTGGGACAGTCAGGCCGACGATTCGGGAGTTCGTTTCCGCCGCCCGGATGATGGGCGTGAATGAGGATCATGCGCGGATTGCGGCGAAGCACATGCATCTAGTGCGAGGGTGACGAGATGACGGATGGCTTCGGATTCCGTGCTGAACCTGTTGACGAATCGATATTCCTCGATCCGTGCAGCGAGGGCGGACGGCATGCTGAAAATCTTGCGCACATCGTTCATGCGCTGATGAAGACACAAAATTGCATCTTGCGCAAGAGTGGCGCAGTGCTACACTGCATCAGTGTATCACCAACGGAGCGCTATCGATGATGGACCGCGAAGAGCGCGACGAGTTCGAAAGCCTGCTGGAGCAGGCGACGCAGAACGCGGCGTCGGACTGGGAAATCGAGTTCGTCGATAGCCTGGAGGAGCAGGCCGAGAACCCGTTCTGGAAGCCGACCGAGCGGCAGTGGGAGAAACTGGAGCAGATTGCGGGGCGGATATGAAGCACTCCGACGCAGCCAATCTCTGCCGCCTCGAAGCCAGCCGCCTCGGCGGGATGCTGCTGCCGATGACCAATGGACTGTTCTGGCCCGTCGAAAATGGCAAGCCAGCAGCCAATGGCAGGCCCGTGCGGATCGGCCGTACCGGCGCCGCGGACCTCATCGGCACCATCAACGGCCGGGCCGTGGCCTGCGAGGTGAAGGTCGGCCGGGACACGCAGCGGCCGGATCAGAAGCGGTTTCAGGCCGCGTGGGAAGCGGCCGGCGGGGTCTACGTGATCAGCCGGGATGGGGATGTG
>CAYQMP010000493.1:0-1635 GCA_964418615.1 uncultured Chthoniobacter sp.
GGTGATCGTCCCGACGGTCGAACGCGTGGTTTTGACATTGTTCGATTGCTCGATGGCGATGGCCGGCGGGATGCCCTCGATGCTGTCGACGCGCGGTTTGTCCATGCGGTCGAAGAATTGGCGCGTGTAGGGCGAGAAGGTTTCGATGTAGCGGCGTTGTCCCTCGGCGTAGATCGTGTCGAAAGCGAGGGACGACTTCCCCGAGCCGCTCGGGCCGGTGATGACGTGGAGGAGTCCGCGGGGGAGTTCGAGATCGACGCCGCGGAGGTTGTTCTGGCGCGCCCCGCGGATGCGGAGGACGTTTTGGTCGGTCGCGGAACGCTTGCGGTTGGACATGCCAGGGGATTCGCCGACCGGATTCCAAGTGTCCGTCGGCGAACCGGATAGGTTAGGGCAAATGATGCGTGAGGCAACGCGACAAATGCGACTCGCCGGGAATTTTTTGCCAAAATGGCGAAAATCGGGGGTTGCGAGGGTATCTGTCGCCCCTGATCCGGATGGCTGGAAGCCCCCGGCGCCCGGTGGAAGATCCGCTCAGAGTTGCTCGGGGTGATCGAGCAATTCGGCGATGCGCATGAGGAGTCGCCCGGCGGCTCCGCCGTCGAGAACGCGGTGGTCGAAACTGAGGGTGAAGCGGGCGTTGGTCACGGGGACAAACTGGGCTTTCTCCTTGTCCCACTTCGGCTCGATGCGGCCGGCGCCGAGTCCGAGGAGGACGGTCTGTTCGGGCAACGGAATCGGCGTGGCCAGCGTGAGGCCGAAGGTGCCGTAGTTGGTCACGGTCGAGATGCACTGGCCCATGTCCTTCGGGGTGAGGCGGCGTTGGCGGGCCAGCTCGACAAGGCGCGCGTAGATGGGGACGAGTTCCTTGAGGGTGTGTTTGTCGGCTTCGCGGATGACGGGGACAAGCACGCCGTCCTCGGCTTCGACGGCGAAACCGATGTCGATCGAACCCGGGTGCACGACTTGGCTGCCGATGAGGCGGCCGGCGGGAGCGCTGTTTTCCGCCAGGGCCATGGCCAAGGCTCGGAGGGCGTAGAGGGAGACGCCGGCTTTTTCGGTGGATGCTTTGCGGTGGGCCAGCATCTTGTCGAGTTCGACGGGAAGGACGACGGTGGCCAGCGGACGGGTCCAGCTGCGGCGCATGGCATCGGCCACGGCCACGCGCATGGAGGAGGCCTCGGTGACTTTTTGCTGGTCGAGGTTTTCCATGAAACGCTCGAAGTCCTCGATGGTAACGCGTCCGCCCGCGCCGCTGCCGGCCACGCCGGCGAGGTCGGCGGCGCTGAGTCCGAGTTCGGTCATGCGCGCCTTCATGCGCGGCGAGAGGTAGGCGGCACCGCCGGCGTGGGCGGGAACGGGGAGGCCTTTGATTGTCGGCTCGGGTTTGTCCGATTGCTTGACCTCGGGCTTGGCCTTGCGTTGCTTTTTCGGTTTTTCCGGCGCGCCGGCCGGCATGGAGCCGGTGGGTTGCCCGTTGGACCCGTTTTCCTCGGGTTCGAGGTAGCCCATGCGTTCGGCGTCGGTCTCGGCAACTTCCAAATATCCGAGCGTCGCGCCGACGGCATAGC
Organism: uncultured Chthoniobacter sp.; assembly: GCA_964418615.1. Taxonomy (GTDB): domain Bacteria; phylum Verrucomicrobiota; class Verrucomicrobiia; order Chthoniobacterales; family JACTMZ01; genus JACTMZ01. The sequence continues at coordinate 1,572 of CAYQMP010000493.1, forward strand.
TCTCGCCTTCGGCCGCGCGGAGCTCGATGAGTTTGCCGTTGCAGGGGGCAACGACGCCCATGAC
>CAYQMP010000494.1:0-1621 GCA_964418615.1 uncultured Chthoniobacter sp.
GCGGTTTCCGGAAGTGGATTTCGTCATTGCCGGGACCGGACCCGAGGAGCAGGTCCTGCGTCGGGAGGCGCCGGGCAATGTGCGTTTTATCGGCTTCCGGGATTCACGCGAGGTGTTGGCCGCGGCGGATGTGTTCATGCTGACCTCCGATTACGAGGGCATGCCCATGACGCTGCTCGAGGCGATGGCTTGCGGGGTGCCCTCGGTCGTTTCGGACGTCGACGGATGTCGGGAGATTCTGCATGACGGAGAAGGTGGCGTGACGGCGCGGCCGGGGGATGTGGAAGACTTTGCGGAAAAGTTGCTTCCTTTTCTTAAGGACGCCGAACTGCGTTCCCTGCAGGGAAATCTGGCGAGGGAGCGCGTGCTGCGTGATCATGATGCCAAGGCCCAGACCAAAGCGGTCGAGGCGGTTTACGAAAGGCTCTTGGCCGGGAGGTGAACGTCCATATTCGCGGCGAACCGGGGCATGCGCCCCGGTTTTTTTGTGCCCGCAGGCAAGTCCTGTGGCATAAACGCAGCATGCTTGGGCTCATCCTGCGGACGGTCGGGTTGGCTTTTTGCGTGGGGGCTTGGTGGTGGCTCGGGACGCGGGGACAGGAGGAGGGGATTCCGGGCGGCATGCTCATGATCGTGGGCGCCCATGGTGTGCTCATCGTGGCCGCGCTTTTTCTGGCCAAACCCATCGCAGGGCTTCTCGGCGATTGGATGGCCGGTCTCTTCATGCCCGGCGGACGCCATGACCGGCCGCAGCCGGCCTACAGCATTCCCGAGGGGCGGATGGCGCGGGAGGATTATGCGGGGGCGCTGGAGGCCTACGCCGCATTGGCGGCGGAGCATCCGGAGGAGATCGCGCCGCATTTGCGCATGATGGAAATCTGGCTTCGGGTCTACCGGGACCCCGGTGCGGCGCGGGTCATCCGGGACAATGCGTTGGTTTCGATCAAGGGGAGGAAGAACCGGGCGAAGTTCGAGTCGGCGGCCCGCGTCGTTTTGGCCGAGGGTGGGGCGGAGTCCTGACTGATTCGGATTGGCCGCGGGGGCGGGCGGTGGTTTATTGGTCTTGTATGCATATCCATCTGAGTCCCCGGCACCTCGCGCTCACCGGCGCGATCAATTCGTATGTGGTGAACAAGCTGGCGCACCTCGACAACCAAAGCGACCGCATCATCGCGGCCCACGTCGTCCTCATGCACGACGAGTCGAAAAAGAAGAGCAACTACGTGGTCAAGGTCCACCTTGCCGTGCCGGGCCCGGATATCCATGCCGAGGACCGCGAGAACGACCTCTACGCGGCCATCGACCTGGTGATGAACAAACTTTCGCGCCAGTTGCGCAAGCGCAAGACGCGTCTGGTCACTTCGAAAAAGCACAAAACGCAACTCGCGGTCGAGCGCCGCAAGCGCGGGCTGTAACCCGGGCCCGTGGCGGACGCGGCTTACAAGGTCAAACTCGACGTCTTCGAGGGACCGCTCGATCTCCTGCTCTACCTCGTGCGCAAGGACGAGGTGGACATCTATGACATTTCCATCGAGCGCATCACGCGGCAATACCTCGAGTATCTCGAGCAGATGGAGTCGATCGATGTCGAGATCGGCGGCGAGTTCATCGTCATGGCCGC
>CAYQMP010000495.1:0-1610 GCA_964418615.1 uncultured Chthoniobacter sp.
CAGGCGCAAGGTTTCGTAGTTTTTCTCGCTAATCACTTGGCATTCCTCCGAAGTGACTTTAAGGTTGCTCTTATGAAAAGGGCCCGCCTCCTTCCCCTTTCGCTTGTCCTAGCCACGCTGGCAGTCTCATCCATTTTCTCGACCAATGCCTCGGCGGCCCTGCTAGTTCTCAATATCGACACGACGGCCAAGAAGTTCTGGCTAACCGGCAGCGCGACCGGAGAATTTGGTGGCTATCTGGGCGGCAACGCGACATGGGCTTACTTGTCGAACAGTAGTTGGACCACGAACGGGCTGACGGGCGTTCCAGCCGACTTGGTCAACAACTCCAATGGCGCTCCCATCACCCGGGTCGCCATCGGCAACGCCGTAGGCGGCTTCACCTTCAATCTTTTTTCGGCAAACCTAACCACTACCACCCTTACTGGGTTGGGACAGACGGGTGCCTACGACTACAGCGGTGTGGATGCCCTCACCATGGCAAATTTTGAATCCGGGATCGGTCAATTTGCGAATGAGACGGAAGGCTCCACCTTCGGTAATCTTTCCATCCAAAGCGGCACTTACGGGCCGACCGCCGTCCCCGAACCCGGCACTTGGGCCGCAGCGGCGTTGCTCGTCGGCGGTGCGGCCTTCGCCCGCTGGCGCAGGCGGAAGCTGTCCTGAAATTTTCGGGACTTGGCACAGAATTACGGGAGCGCTGCCCGTGGCTCTGCCCGCAACTGCCACTCAGCTTTCGGCGTGACGCGATCAATATTTTTGTTCAGTCTTCGGTGCAATGAAAGCACGTAAAATTCTCCCGGTTTTCCTACTCCTCACTGTCGGTCTCTGGAGTGCCGCACCGTCGCAAGCTGCTATTATTATCAATATGGTCGAGTCCGGTAGTGATGTTGTGGCAACCCTCTCGGGATCTATCGATAGCCTGGTTGGTGCAACGCTCAACCAAACTGGAGCCAGCACGCCCAATCAAAATTTTGTGCGCGCCTCCGATGCGTATTTCATTTTCACCGATCAGACGCCCCCCAGCTTCGGTCTCTATGACAGCTACGACATCTCCACTTTTCCCGCCAACTTTGGTTCTGGGGCGGACTTCTCCTTTGCGACATCGTCCACCGCGAGCACCTCGATGTTGTTTCGCGCTCCGGGGCCACAGATCTGGATCGGCCAAGACTACACCCTAAGCACGCCGGTCACCGGCGCTCTGACTTGGTCCAGCGCGACCTTCACTTCGCTCGGCGTGACCGAGGGCACCTACGTTTGGGATTGGGGCGGTGACTCCATGACTCTGATCATCGGTGCCGCACCGTCTCCCGTCCCCGAACCCGGCACCTGGGCCGCAGCGGCGTTGCTCGCCGGCGGTGCGGCCTTTGCCCGCTGGCGCAGGCGGAAGTCGTCGTAGTTTTTCGCGCAGAGTTGTCGCGGCGCTCAGCCGAGCGAAGCGAGACGGGCTGAAGCGCAGCGAAGCCAACTGATACGAGCGTCGGTTGCTGCAGTGCCTACTCACGGCAGGGACACTCAGCTCGCGTGTCCGTTTGTTGGCGGGCGGACGAGCAAGCCGTCTGCTGCCTCCGATGATTTCGGCATGGCTTGGCTTCTTCGCGTGTGGCATC
>CAYQMP010000496.1:0-1609 GCA_964418615.1 uncultured Chthoniobacter sp.
GGTCAAGGTGATCGGCACGTCGCCGGCCAGCATCGAGATGGCGGAGGACCGCAAGCATTTCGCCGCCATGCTCGACCGCTTGGGGCTCAATGCCACCCAGGGCGGCACGGCGACCAACGAGGAGGAGGCTTTGGCGGTGGCCGCGAAAGTCGGATATCCCGTGCTGGTCCGGCCGTCATTTGTCTTGGGTGGACGTGCCATGGAGATTGTTTACACGCCGGAAGACCTGCGGCGCTACATCCGCACCGCGGTCAAGGCCAGTCCGGACCGTCCGGTGTTGGTCGATCGCTTTTTGGAGGACGCCACCGAGGTCGATGTCGACTGTCTCAGCGATGGGACCGACACGGTGATCGGCGGAGTGATGGAACACATCGAGGAAGCCGGGGTGCACAGCGGGGACAGCGCGTGCGTGATCCCGAGTTTCTCGCTGTCGGACAAAGTGCTCGGGGAGTTGCGTTCCGCAGCCAAAGCCATGGCCAAAGAGCTGAAGGTGCGGGGTCTGATGAATGTCCAATTCGCGGTCAAAGACGACACGGTCTACGTGCTCGAGGTCAATCCGCGTGCTTCGCGCACGGTGCCCTACGTGAGCAAGGCCATCGGCATTCCTCTGGCCAAACTGGCCGCCAAGGTGATGGCCGGCCATACGCTGAAAGAAATGGGCTTCACGGACGAAGTCGTTCCCAAGCACTACGCGGTGAAAGAGGCGGTCTTCCCGTTCATTAAATTCCCGGGCACGGATATCACCTTGGTGCCGGAAATGCGGTCCACGGGGGAGGTCATGGGGATCGATCCCGACCTCGGCATTGCTTACGCCAAGGCCCAGATGTCGGCTCAACCGGCGCTGCCGGAAGGCGGCAACGTCTTCATCAGTGTCAAAGACGCAGACAAGAAGAACATTGCGCCGATCGCCAAGGAATTCACCGAGGCAGGCTTCAAAATTCATGCGACCAAGGGAACTTTGGCCGTGCTGCGTGAAGCGGGTGTGGAAGCCTCGCCTATCTACAAACTGAGCGAAGGACGTCCCAATCTTCTGGACTTGATCAAAAACAACGAGATGCACTTCATCATCAACACGCCGCACGGCAAAGTGCCGCGGCAAGATGAAGTGGTCATCCGCAGCGCCGCGGTGGCGCAACGCATTCCCATCATGACAACCCTCCGAGCGGCGCGCATGAGCGCCCGGGCGATCAAAGCGCTCAAGTCCGGCGGCTACGGAGTGCGTTGTTTGCAGGAGTATGTGGGGTCCTGATGCCATTTCCCAAAAGATGTTGGACTTAACAGAACTTCTCGCCCGGTAGGGTCCGGTCGCCGCGGCGACCGGACCGCTGCCTTTCTGTTTGGGGCGAGCGGACGGCTGAGCCAGCCGTCCCTACCGTGGGTCCCGAAAAGTGAAAAAACTTTTCGGGCTTGGTATGAGTTTGTCGCAGTCGTCTGTGACTGCGGATGCCTGGTCACCAAAGTATGTGCCGGCGATCACAGCCTGCTGCCACAAGCGTAACGATAAGTTTTGCTGCCTACGAAGTTTCCCACCTGCGTTCCTGCAGAGCGAGGGCGGCGGCATTGATTTCCGCCTGCTTTTTGCTCTGGCCCGTTCCGCGGCCGAGTTCGT
>CAYQMP010000497.1:0-1606 GCA_964418615.1 uncultured Chthoniobacter sp.
AAGGAGCTGAAGCGGACGGCTGGGGCCTGCCGTCCCTACCATTCCTGCAGCGGCGCGGTGGATCGGTATTGATGATGCAGCGCACCGCCTGCCTCACCCTGCGTGTCCCGCTGCGCTGGATCCGTCTCGCCGCACCCGCATGTGCGCCTCGGCTGCGTCCACCGGCCGCAACGGGGGTTTGGTGCGAGAGGCGCTCGCACCAAACAGAGATCGCTCAGGCGATCTCTGGCCCGTTGCGTTCCACCGGCGCAAGGCCGGTGGCGACGCTGGAGTGCTGGCTCCCTGCTCACTTTCTTGCCTTCGGTGGCGCTCAGGCGGAGATTGTTGCGGTGAGCATCGGAGACTTACCCATCAAAGTGGACCGCAGCGCGGTGGCGGACTTCTGTTCGCAGCGGGGCATCCGCCGCTTGGCGCTTTTCGGGTCGGTGCTCCGCCGAGACTTTGACCCCGAGACGAGCGATGTCGACGTATTGGCCGATTTTCAACCGCGGGCCTTGCGCGGGCTTGGTTTGGGCTACTTCGACTTCGGTCCCGACCTCTCGCGTATTTTGGGGCATCGCGTGGATTTTTGCTCCAAGCTGAATCGTCATATCCGTCCTCTGGTGGAGCGGGAGATGCTCGTGATCTATGAGCAGCCATGATCCGCGGGTGACGCTGCGACAGTTGGCGGACTTTATTGGCGAAGCCGAAGCTCTCGTCGCGGGCCAGTCTCTCGAATCGCTGATCGCGGATCCGGTCAGACTCCGCGCCTTTGAGAGAGTCATGGAGCTGGTTGGTGAGTGCGCGAAGCGACTGCCTTCTGGGTTGAGGAACAGATATCCGGCCGTGCCATGGAGACAGGTTGCGGGGATGCGCGACGTGATCAGCCATGCCTACGAGGACCTCGCTTACGAGGTTCTCTGGGACGCGTGCCGGCAGGACTTGCCGAAACTCAAGGCGGAGATTGCTCGGATATTGCGCGACCTAGATTAACTTCGGCTTCGTCTTTCGCTTGATGTAGCGGCGGCGTCCTCGCCGCCGGTTGTTATCGATGAACGGCCGTCGCCGAGGACGACGATGCTACAGGCCTGAGGCGGCGCGGGACGGGTGGCGGAGCTGGTATTTGACGGTAAACCGCGCCTGTGTTACAAAACGCCTAATGACTGCAACACTCTCGGTGCGGCTGCCGGCGGATGACAAGCGGCGGCTCTTCGACGCCGCGGCGCGTCAGGGGCGCAGCGCCAATGACCTGGTCCGCGAGGCCATCCGGCGCGAGGTCGGTGCGGTGTCGAGCTCTGCGGCTTCACCACTGGCCGAATTTTTCGGCTCTGTCGATTCCGCGCCTCCGGCTCCGACCAACGCGGCGGTGCGCCGTGCCATGCGCCGGGGCCGGAAGTGACGACACTGATTGACACCGGGCCGCTGGTCAGCGCCTTTGCCCGGCGTGAAACGAAGTTCAAACGCTGGGCTGAAGATGTGCTCTCGTCGATGGCGGTGCCCTTGGTGACCTGCGAGGCTGTGATTACCGAAGTGTGTCACATGCTCGGCTCCGGAGATCGGATCCTTGAAGCGGTCGAGCGGAAATTGATCGTATGTCCGTTCGACCTTGCCGGGAACATCCGACAGG
>CAYQMP010000498.1:0-1602 GCA_964418615.1 uncultured Chthoniobacter sp.
GGGGTGGTGGTTTATCGCCCATGAGCGGAAAAAACAGCACATCATCTGCATGGTGTCCGCCCTCGCCGTCTCGGCGCTCTTCCTCACCAGCTACGTCATCTACCATTACCACGTCGGTTCGATCCGCTTCACCTACGAGCACCCGTTCATCCGTCCGCTCTACTTTTTCATCCTCATCACCCATATCATCCTTGCCGCGGCCATCGTGCCGCTGGTTTTGATGACCGTGATCCCCGCCCTGCGCGCCCGCTTCGACCGCCACCGCAAATGGGCCCGCATCACCCTGCCGCTCTGGCTCTACGTGTCTGTCACCGGTGTCATCGTCTACCTGATGCTCTACATCTGGTTCCCCTCGGGGCAGTTGGCCGGGTAGGGATTTCTTAACAGAAGGAAACGAAGGTCACGAAGTCTGGTTTGACTTTGTCCCCCATTTGTCGGACATTGATTTCATGCCGGCCACGCTCCTCAATACCCGCGAACTTTCCAAGTCCACCGCGCGCGTCCTGCGGGAGTTGCCCAAGACGGGTCCCCGTGTGATCACGCGCGGCAACAAAACGGTGGGACTTCTCGTTCCCGCCGGGGACCGCCTTGAGGAAGACCTTGACCTGCTGAGCCGATTGGAACTCGGCCGCGCGCTCGGGGCTGTCCAACGTGAAGCTGTGCTGCGCGGGTCCGACCGCTTGACCATGGCGCAGATTGACGCGGAGATCCGCGCTGTGCGCAAAGCCCGCCGCAAAGGCCAGTGATCCCGCTCTGGGTCATCGACACGAACGTCTTCGTCTCCGCCGCGATCACCCCCGGAGGGATCTGCGATCGCGTGCTGCAACATGCAGTGAAGGGCTCTTTCCGAATCGCATGGGACAATGCTCTGCTTGCCGAATATCGGGATGTCCTTGCGCGGCGACGTTTCGGTTTGTCGGAATCCGCCGTAAAACGGTTGCTCTCCGCTTTGCCTCCGAATGGTTATCGCCGAGGGATGGAGCTGCAGATCAAGATGCCTGATCCCGATGATCTGGTCTTTGCCATGGTTGCGTGTGCCACCGTGGAGAAAACAATTGTGACGGGCAATCCACGCCACTTTCCACGGGCTACCATGCGCAAACTCGGCGTGACTATTCTTTCCCCGCGCCAGGCTTTCGAGCAACTCGAAGCGGTTGCGTGACCGTCTCTACGCCTCCTGGGAATATTTCTACGGCAAATCCGCGTCGAAGTGTGCCAAGTCCTGGAACTCGGCGAAGCGTTCGAGGATGTCTTTCTGCTCGACCGAGCGCATGCGTTCGAGGCTGAAGGCTTCGACGTTGTAGCTGGCCAGGACGCTGCCGACCACCACGGCCGTCTTCAAAGTTTTGAAGCTGACATCATGGTTGCCGCGGCTGGCCAGGTATCCGGTCAATCCGCCGGCAAAGGTGTCACCGGCTCCCGTCGGATCGTGGATGTCCTCGAGCGGGTAAGCGGGGCAGCTGAAGAAGTCGTCGTTTTCGCCGAAGAGGAGGCAGCCGTGCTCGCCTTTCTTCACCGCGACGATGCGCGGTCCGAGGGATTGGATTTTTTTGCCGGCCTTGATCAGGCTGGTTTCCTTGGTCAGCTCGCGCGCCTCGCTGT
>CAYQMP010000499.1:0-1601 GCA_964418615.1 uncultured Chthoniobacter sp.
TCAATGCCCACGGCACAGCCACGCCGTTCAATGACGGGGCCGAAGCGCAGGCCTTCCACCGTGTCTTCGGCGGTGGTCCGACCAAACTAAGCTCCACCAAGGCGGCCATCGGCCATACACTCGGTGCGGCCGGAGCCATTGAGGCGGTCCTTTGCCTGCGCGCCCTTGCAACCGGACAACTTCCGCCCCAGATCAATCTGCTCGATCCGGAACCCCTCGTTGCCGACGCCCTCGTCAAGCCGGGTGAAACCGATTCACTCACTGCCGCGATGAGCGTGAACCTCGGTTTCGGCGGATCGAACGCCGCCGTCCTCTTCACACGCTGATGAAACTCTCCGTCCTTTCCTCGGGTGCCGTCACGCCGGGCGGCATCGGACCTGCCGCCATCACTGCGCCTTGGCCGGTGACGTCCACGACTTCGCAAGGCGGCGTCCCGGTTCAGGCCGGACTCGTCGACCAAAAGAATGCAGCCCTCGTCCGCTGGCAGAAAGAACCCCGCCTCCGCCGGGCCAGCCCCATCACCTATTTCATGGTCGAGGCCATGGCCCAAGCGCTGGAAGCCTTGCCGCAAGCCGACCGCGCCCGCACCGGAGTGGTTGCCGCATTCTTCCTCGGTTGCCTCGTCTATAGCGTCCGCTTTTACCGGCAGATCACCGACGAAGGACGCCGCTTTGCCAGCCCGGTTCTTTTTCCCGAGACCGTTTTCAACAGTCCGCTCAGCCATGCCGTGTCCACCCTCGGGCTCGGCGGTCCCGTCTACTCGCAGATCGGCGATAAAACCTCTTGGGCTTCGGCCCTGCGCACTGCGCAGTGCTGGCTGGCCAATGGCGACTGCGATCAGGTCATCGTCCTCGCGGCCGAGGAGTTCGAACCGCATGAGGTTGACGCTCTCCACGCCGGGGGACTTCTCCGCCACGGTCTGCAGCCCTGCGAGGGAGCCGTGGCCTTGCTCGTCGGACCGGGCGATGGCCCGGCCATCGGCGCGGTCGAGGACGGCTACGATTTCCGCGACCAGCGCACCGCTGCTGAGGCCGCCCGGCGCGCGCTCGCTGCGTTTCCACCGAACATCCCGCTGCTCGACACGGCCACCGGCTGGACACGCAAGACAGCCGCCGCACTCGGCCGGAAGATCATCGGCCCGACCCATGACGCTACCGAAGGATTCACGCTCTCGGCAGCAGCCGACACCGTGCGCGCCGTCGAGACGGTCGGCTCCGGAGAAACCTCCGATCTACTCGTCCCCGCCTGGGGCCTGACCCGCCAATTTGCCGCTTACCGCGTCAGCGCGTAGTCCATCACTGCGGGCGCAGCCGCGGGAGCCTCTTCGATCTCAGGCTCTCGCCGACCCCAAGAGCGCCATCCTTCCTTCAACTCGAGCCAAGCCCATCCGGCCAGCGCACCGGCCACGACTTTGAGCAAATAGGGCACACGAAAATTGAACCCCGGAAACAGGTCGCGCTGCCGCGCATTGTGCTGCCCGAACGTGCCATCGGCGCGTCTCCGGCGCGCCATGGCGGCGAAACGCCGGTTGTACAGGCGCATCAGCGCGAAAAACGGCCCCGCCTCCCGCGCGGCATAGGGCGGCTCGGCAAAACCCTCCT
>CAYQMP010000500.1:0-1589 GCA_964418615.1 uncultured Chthoniobacter sp.
ACAAGTTTTCGTCGAGGTGTAGCGGCGCTCTATGAGCGTCGGTGCCCTTCCCCCTGAGCTTGCCGCCACGGTTGCTCCCCAACCACGCCCACCGCGCGCGGGTTCGGGGACACCACATCGGTAGGGACGGCTGGCCCTAGCCGTCCGCACCCTGCAACCATAAGGCAGCGGCCCGCTGAGCCAGCGGGCCCTACCGGACGAGGAGCTTTGTTGCGTCTGAAATCTTTGGGGAACCGGTATCATGCGATGAGCCGAAAACGCTCTAGCGACGTTTGCGGCGGACAAGGGCCAGACCGAAGAAGCCAAGGGCAAGCAGGCCGCAGCCCAGCACGACGGAATAGTAAACTTTGAGCCCGCGACCGAGCCACGCGCCTTCGTGGATGGTCATGAGCAAGTGGGCGGTTTCCTCGGAGATGCCGAACCAGGCTTGTCCGGTTTTGTAGAGCATTCCGGTGACAGCGGTTGCGGCCAAGGGGAGCAGAAGGACTCCGCCCAGGATGCGATGCCATGTCCTTGCCGCGCCCTTGCCGGCCCGCTGCCAGAGTATGGTGGCGCCTGTCACGACGAGAAAAAGCAACGCGGTGCCGGTGAGCAGAACGTAAAACGGCGAAAGCGATGGACCCAGCCATTCGCCGGTGTGCCATTCCATGACGGACTGGCCGGTCTGGCCATCCATCCCGAACCACTTCTTGCCCGCGCGGAAGACCACGCCGGTCACGGCGCTCACCGCAACCAGGGCAAAGAGATAAGGCGAAAGCTTCCGGTGCAGTTTCCGGAACCCCGGATGCATGGTGCGGCGCGGACCCGGGCTACTCGAGGATCGTGACGGCAAGCGGACGCAGTTTGTTGCCGGCCTTCTCCACCTGCACTTCGAGCTTCTGTCCGTTTTTCAGCGCGTCGAAAGCCACGTCTTTGCCGCCTTGGGTCAGCTTGGTCGCATCGCTGAAATAAAGCTCAAGCGTCTTGCCGTCCTCGGTGGTGACGTAGATTTCCTTTTCCTCGGGATCCACCTTCTTGGCGGTTACTTGGTAAGTGCCCGACTCGACAACCGAAGTGTTGTGGATTTCCTCCGAGCTGTCGTCCTCGGCGGAGACGACGGGAGCAAAGGCGAATGCCGCCAAGGCGGCGCACAAGGTGATGATGAAGGGTTTCATGGTGCTATGTCTGTTTGATGGAGGTTTATTTTCAACCCCGAACCTTCACGAGTCCACCAACTTCTCGCCCTGTCCTCATGTCCCGGAGCGCCGGTAGTAGGTGAGCGTGATCTTTTGGCTGCTTGGATAAAAGGCGAGCATGTCTTCGAGCGTGGAGAAGACGAAGGGCGTGGCGAGGGACGGGCCGTTTTTGGTGAAGACGATGTTGCCCGCGATGTGCACGGCGGAATGGATCGAGCTGCCGTCGGGCAAGGTGAGAAGGATGATGTCCCCGAAGCGCGGTTCCCCCGTGGCCGGCACATACCTTTCGTTGAGCACTTTCTCCACGCCCTCGGGCGTGTGCAGGGTTTCGTCCGGGCTGCCCGTGTTGAAGAAATTGAAGGCACTCCAATGGCAACCGGGCCCGAGATCGCTCCCCGGCAAGGGATCGGGAAA
>CAYQMP010000501.1:0-1589 GCA_964418615.1 uncultured Chthoniobacter sp.
AGTCGGGGTTGGCGTCCATCATTTGCGCGCCAACGTCACGGCGCCACTCGTCCATCGTGGGGAAGTAGGCGATATTGCTGACACGCTCATGGTCTGCCTGCTCCACCTCCGCTTTGGACAGCACCTTCTTCGGCCCCGGGGCCTGCGGCCCTGTGGCGCGATCCGGACGCATGCCCATGGCGCTGCCGAAAGACGTTTCTGCCGCCACGCTGTTCTGTGCTTCAGCGGCATCGACCTCTTCAGCCGTCAACATCGTCGGCTTGTCTTTGAGCGCGGCCTCGCGCCCGACACGGTAGGTCAGAACGTCTTCTTTCTGCGGGATGACAGATTGCCAATCGACCGGCCGCTGCGGTTGTTGCTGCCGATCAATCTCTGCGACCTGTTCCGCCGTGAGTGTTTTTGGCGGCATGTCGTGCTATTCGATAAGTCGGGCGGTTCCGTCCGGCATGCGCTCGTAAGTGGCGCCGTCGTAGACGAAGGTGTTGCGCCTGGCCGGGGCAGTTGATGAAGCGCCCCGCTCTTGTTGCTGTGGCTTGTCGCTTGGCAGCTCAAACTTCCCCTCGGCAATGGGCGCAAACTTCTCTCGGAGCTGTGTGGCGTAATCCTTCCAAACGCCCTTCGGCTCGTTGATTTCTGGGAACATCTCAGTGAAGAACCGGCGGTCAGAATCACTCAGCGGGCCCTTGAATGCTGGCAGAACGTCGATCACGCTGCGCTTGGTCTGCACCTGCAGCGCCTTGCGCTCGGCAAACTCGTCGGGATCGCTAAACGGAAGTCCGCTCCCGTCAAACCTCTGCTCCATGTCCTTCCAGGGGCCAACGAGATTGTTTTCAATCGCGGCGTCGATTCTGTCGGCAGCCTGCAGCATCATTTGCGCGGTGCGCATTGTGTCGCGGCGAGCGTTCAGTGTTTCTTTTTCCTCTGCATCGACCTTTTGCTGCGCAAGCCGGTTTTGCGGCATGTTAAGACGGTCTTGCATCTGCCGAAACTCATCCGCCAGCCGCGCCGCCTCGGCCGCTGGCACCTTCTTCATGTTCCTGATGTTGTCGTAGACGTAGCGCGACTGCGGGTCGAGGGCATTGTAAGCGTTTTCCGCCTCGGCGGTCTGTCCCGCAGCGTGCAGTTGCGCGATTTGCTGGAACGGCGCGAAGTTGAAATGCACGCCCTTGGCCGGCACGTTGACCGTGGCGCGGCGCACCTCGGCGGGCGGCTCATTGATCGACTCATCGGTCATGCCGCCAAACTCGTCAAGAGGCAGCGGATTGCCTTGGGCGTCGGTCACCGGCGGGAGGTATTCATCGCTGGCGGTGCCCATTGAATTGTTTACGCTTTGCTGGCTTGGTGTCATGGATGTCGGTAGGTCTGGTTCAACCACCATGCCGTCCGGTGGTTGGTTTAAGGGATAGCGCTGATCGAGGCGGCGGCTCATCGAGTCCCGAAGGTAGGCAATGATGTTCCGTCAAAGCTCGGGCCTTCTTCAGCGAGAGTGTTGGCGTCTCTGATGATGTTTTGGGTGATTGGAGCGCCGGCCCGAATCCCCGCATTCCGGCTGGATATTTGAGCGTTGGCGATGGCTGGCATGGCGGGGC
>CAYQMP010000502.1:0-1575 GCA_964418615.1 uncultured Chthoniobacter sp.
TTATTCGCAGGGACTTAAAGACAAAGGCCCGGTGCTCGGTCGGTTGCGGGTGAACGGCAACAGCGGTGCGTTTGTTTATGGTCCTTCACACTGGGAGGTGCTGGCCGAGGAGATCCGCGAACAGCGCGGTCCGTCGGTCGACGGATGGGTCCGCAAATTTGTGCCCGGGGCGCGTTCCGATGCTTTGGCTCGTTGGACCCGTGACGACAAGGGACGTCTGTTTTTTTCCACTGGAGCGCGGATGAGCGCCGCCGACCTTTTGCCGGCCGGGCGCGAGGTGCTCGACGGCGTAAAGAAGAACAAGTGGCCGGCGGAAGTGCGGGCCATGCTGGCCAACGGCACCGGGGCGAACCGCATGTATGCGCTTGGGTTCTGGTTGAATCGTGGCGCTTCGGCGGATGGCGCGCGGGAGATCGACGTCGAAGCATCGCTGGGGCGCGACCAACCGGCCGAGTTTTGGAGCAACGGCTGTCTGAGTCGCAGCGCGCCATCCGATTTGCTCGCCATGATCGGCACGCGCGGCCAGCGTGTTTACATCGTGCCCTCGCGCAATTTGGTGGTCATCCGCCAAGGCGACGGCCGCGGATTTTCCGACGCGGAGTTTTTGCAGCGTCTTTTCGGCGCCTGATGTTCAGTAGCCGGCGGGGACAGCCGGCAACGCGGGCAGTGCGCGGGGGGCGGCATCCGGCGGCAGGGCGATGAGCAAGGTGGATTCGCCGCGTTGCCAGCGATATCCGAAGCCGAAGGGAAGCGGAAACCCGGCGCCGCCTTCATAGACCGAGCGCAGGGCGGGCTGGTCGTATTTGGTGAAGATTTCCAGCGGCGTGGTGTAGTCGCCGAAATACATGATGCGCCAGTCGCGGGCGCGGAAGACCGAGAGCGGGATGCCCGAGTCGTCTTGCACGATGGCCGAGCAGTGGCCGAGGAGGAAATCTCGGATGGTGGTGAACCCGCCGCTGTGCATGAGGTAAGAGGCGGCTTTGAGGTAGCCGGTGGCGCGTCCGCGCGAGGCAAGCCAATCGAGGGCGGCGGAATTGGATTTGAGCGCACCGTCGGCGAGATTGGCCTGCAGGTAGACTACTTCGGCCGGCGGGACGCCGGGGGCCGGACGGAAAACGATGCGCAAGGCCGGTTGTCCGCCGGAGGATTCGCCCGGTGCCAGGCTGCCGTCGCGCTGCAAGGTCAGGCGTTCGGCCAGATCGATGCGCGCGTCGGTGAAGGACAAAAAGACAAGCATGATGGGAAACACGCCTTGGAAGTGCGAAGCAGCCAACTCGGTCTTCATGTCCTTGGTGATGAAGTGGCTGAAATTCATGATCACCTCGGTCGATTTGCGCAGCATGGCCAGGCTGGCGTGTAACTCCTCGGGGCTGAGCGATAGCGGGTTGGTCAGCTTGCCGACCGGTTCGAGTCCGCCGAGGGCGTAGCGCCGGGCTTCGGGAAAAAGCGCGAGGGTGCTGACCAAGTCCGGTCCGCCGAACATGTAGGTGACCTGCGAGGTCGGGCCGATGCGGGGTACGAGTTCGGTTGCGGCCCACGAGCGCATCGGGGCGAAGTAAAGATCGTCATAGCGAT
>CAYQMP010000503.1:0-1570 GCA_964418615.1 uncultured Chthoniobacter sp.
ATTTTTCTGCCGATGCAACCGGCCGAGACCGGCGACCACCGGCCGATCCCCGGAGGAACCGATGACAGCGAGCGCCGCAGACCGTTCCGCCTCCGAAGGCGGACGAAACCGCTCGGTGTCCACGCCGTTCGGGATGAAGGTGACCATATCCTCCGCCAACCGCCCCCGGCCGAGCAGGTCTTTCCGCGTTGATGCTGACACAGCGATCACGTGCGACGAAAAGCGGTTCATAAAGCGGTCGGCCGCTAGCCGCCAACCGGAGCGGGTCTTGTCATTACAATGGTCGTGATTCACCCGCACCGGAACACCGCAAAGCGCCGCAAACGGTTTGGCGATCCAGTTCGAGCCAAAAAGATGCGTGTGGACAATGTCGTATTTTTTCCCGCGCAACAAGCTCGGTAGAGACCAAAGATAAGCGGGTGGAAATTTACCAGCCGACAGCGAAATCACCTCCACTCCCTCGGCCGCGAGAGCATCCGCAAACACCCCTCGTCCGTGCATCGCCGCCACGCCGAACTCGTATTTCGTCCGGTCGTGGAACCGTGCTAGATTAACCAGCACCGTCTGCGCCCCGCCCAGCTCGAGGCTGTCGATGACGTGAAGAACGCGCAGCATCAGGCCGAAATACCGATGGGGCGCGCCGGATTGCCGGCCACCTTTTGCCCCGGAGCCACATCGTGCAGCACCACGCTTCCGGCGCCGATGATTGCGTCATCCCCGATGGTGATGCGGCCGATCAGCACGCTGTTGCAGCCAATATCGACGCGGTTGCCGATGACGGGGCAATCGTCCTCCTCGCGTCTGTTGCCGATGGTTGTGCAGTGCCGCAGCGTGCAATCGGCGCCGACAACGGCGCAGTCATGCAAGACAAGACCGAAACCATGGTGCAAGCGGAGCCTCGGACCGACAGCCGCCTTGTAGTTCAGCTCCACACCCAGTTCCCAGTAGGCAATAAACTGGTAGACTGCCAGATACGGCAGTGCCAGCCATCGGAGCCCGGTTGGCCAGCGGTGCAGTTTCTGCGCGAAACGGAAAGAGCCGAGGAGAAGGCGGATGCGCCAGTTGCGCGGATTGACCGCCCAGTCCTGCCAGATGTCGTCACTCATGGGATGACCTCCAAGCCGCGCAAGAAAGCGCCCGTCTCCTTGGCATTATCGTGCATCTCCACCACGAAACGCTCGCATCCCGCCTGCATGGCCTCAAGCGCGGAAGCATCCTGCATCATCCGCCGCGCCCCCGCGACGAGCGCCGCGAAATCGCCGGCGGCGAAAATCCCCGGAAGAAAGGTTCCAAAGATGTCGTCTGGGTTGACCTCCAGGGACAACAGCGCCGCGCCGCCCAACCCGGCCTGGATGAAACTGTTGGGCCAGCCCTCCCACGATGAAGTGTTCACAAAGACCCGCGCCCGGTCGTATTCCTCCTGCACCCGGTGATAGGGCACGCTTTCGACGAGTTGCAGATTCGGCAAAGTCTCAGAGCGCCCCGCGATAATTTCCCAAAGTCCCCGATCCTGAGCGGGGCAAATCATGCGAAAAGACGACGCGGGCAGCGCGGCCGCAAGATCAAGGAA
>CAYQMP010000504.1:0-1562 GCA_964418615.1 uncultured Chthoniobacter sp.
GGAATTTGAGGCGGTGGGCCACGCGTGCCTTGTCGGGGTCCGGCGGCGGTGGAAGGTGGGGCACGGCGGATTGCGCGGTGAAGACGCCCCCGAGGGTCGCGGCCACCCGCATGGAAAATTCGAGATCCTCGCCGAGCATCCAAAAGTCCTCGCGGAAATATCCGCACGTCTCGAACGCGCGCCGCTCGTAGAGCATGCAGGCGCCGGTCGCCCAGCAGAACGCATGCGGTCCGTCGCCCAAGGCGCGGCGGCATTCCTCGGAGCCGACGGTGCGGCGGATGACGGTCCGCAGTGCAATTTCCCGCGGCTCCGGAAAAGCCCAGAGATGATTCTTGTCGTCGAAGAGCAGCGGCGCCGCGGCCGCGGCGCGGGCGGAATCGGAGGCAGCGAGCAAAGTGGTGATTGTGCCGGGCGGGGGTACCACGTCGTCGTCCAAGACAAGCACATGGGTGACCGCGGGATTTTCCAGAGCTTTGCCAATGGCCGTATTCCACGCCGGTCCGGGGCCGTTGTTCACCGGCCGGGGAAGCCATGTGCAGTCGAGCATCGCCGCCTCGCACACCTCGCGGGTTTGCTCCGAGGAGGCATTGTCGGCCACAAAAACGCCGCCGGCCAATGGTGCGCCGTCCGCAGCGAGGGCCGCGAGCAGACGGGCCAGTTCGCGTTCCCGGCGGTGGGTGGCGATTGCTGCGGCCACGCAGGGAGCGGCGGGGCGGGCGGCGGTGGTCATGGATGGCTGGGCGGTGATGGTTGCAGCGCGGGGCCGGGTCGGTTATGCAAGGGGGATGGTAGGTCGCGTCCTCATGCTGACAATGCTCTTTGCCGCGCCGCTCGCGGCCCAGGAGCAGGAGCAGCGCATGATGGACCGCATCATGAATCCCAAAGTCGACCAAGCCAACCCCATGGGCGACAAGGCGTTTGCCGCCACGGCTTTTTCCGCCAAGAAATTCGAAGCCGGCGGCGAATACCGCGGGGTCAAGGCGGCGCGGACCAAGGAATACACCACGCGGAAATTTCTCGGCATCCGCAACCCTTGGTTCGGCAAGAAGGTCTACGAGACGGAAGCCGCCCGGGAATTGACGAGATACGTCCTGAGCGACAAGGAATTTGCTTCGCGCGCGGTCGAATCGAAAGCCGCACCGGAGGAGGGGCGCGAGGCGTTGCAGTTCGACGGGGAAATCGATGCGCGGCAATTCCTCGGCCGCGGCAAGTCGCAGGCCGTGCTCGACCAGACGTATTCGCAGGGCGGGGCGCCGCTCTCGCTGGACGAAGTCCGGGAATTGCTCAACCGCAACCGTTGAGCGCATGAGTCCGGACGAATCGACCGAACTTCTCTGCCGCGGTTGCGCGGAGGTGATCAGCCGCGAGGAGCTGAAAAAGAAACTCGCCGCGGGCCGTCCGTTGCGCGTCAAACTCGGGGTCGACCCCACCGCGCCCGACATCCACTTCGGCCATACGGTCGGACTGCAAAAGCTGCGCCAGTTCCAGGACTTGGGGCACGAGGGAATTCTCATCATCGGGGATTTCACCGCGATGATCGGAGACCCGAGCGGACGCTCGGC
>CAYQMP010000505.1:0-1560 GCA_964418615.1 uncultured Chthoniobacter sp.
GGATCCAGCGCCGGGGATTGGAAAACCACCCCGAGATGGTGGCGAACGTCCATCGGCGATCGCCTCACGTCGTATCCGCCGACCCGCGCCGAGCCTTCCGTCGGAGAAAGCAGGGTGGACAAAATACGGAACAGCGTCGTCTTGCCGCTGCCGTTGGGTCCGAGCAAAGCGAACATCTCGCCTTCGCCCACCTCGAGCGTGACATCGGTCAGCGCCGCCCGTGGACCGAACTGACGACCCAACCCTTGCGTTTCGACCGCGTAGCTCATTCGTTCGGCTCGGCCGCTTCCGGCTCGGGAGTCGGAGGCGGTATTTCGACCACACGCACCTCCTGCGCCGGGGCCGGACCGCGCACCACGGCGACCCCATAGCCGACCGCCAACAAGGCAGCACAGAGCAGAAGGACTCCGGGCGACGGCCAGACGTCCCCGCGGTTGTCCGGCGGATGAGCGCTCATCGGGGAAGCATCCGGCTCTCCTCCGCGGGTTGGCAAAGCAATTTTCCTTGGGATGGACCTCGCGCAGAGGCAGTATTTGCATCCTTTGCCCATGCCGACCGACCGGACCATCACCGACCTCATCGCGGAGAAACGCCCGCTTCTTTCCGTTGAATTCTTCCCGCCCAAGAACGAAGAAGGCGGCGCGCAATTGCTCCGCACCGCCGAGGCCCTGCGTCCCTACAAGCCGGACTTCGTTTCCATCACCTACGGCGCCGGCGGCACGACCCGCGAGCGCACCTTCAAATACGCCAAAATCCTCCGCGACGAATTCGGCTGGCTCGTCATGCCCCACCTCACCTGCGTCGGGTCGACCAAGGCCGAACTCCTCGACATCGTCTCCGGCTACCACGCCGACGGCATCCGCAACATCATGGCCCTGCGCGGCGATCCACCCAAGGGCCAGACGGAATTCGTCCCCTGCCCGGACGGCCTCCGTTATGCCAGCGACCTCATCGCGCTCATCCGCGAAAATTTCCCCGACATGTGCCTCGGCGCCGGGGCCTATCCGGAAAAGCATCCCGAGGCCGCGTCGATGGAAGAGGACCTGCGCCATCTGAAAATCAAAGCCGACGCCGGGGCCTCCTTCCTCACCACGCAGCTCTTCTTCGACAACGAGCACTACTTCAAGTTCCTCGCGGCCTGCCAAGCGCACGGCATCGACCTGCCGGTCCTGCCCGGACTCCTCCCCGCGCTCTCGCTCGCGCAAGTGCAACGATTCGGCCCGATGTGCGGATCCTCGTTGCCCACCGCGCTGGTCGAGCAACTTCAGGTGGTCGACGATAACCCGCGCGCCGCCGAGGCGGTCGGCGTTACCTGGGCCTACCACCAGATCCACGAACTCCTGCGCCACGGCGCGCCCGGCGTGCATCTTTACATTTTGAACCGCTCCGGCGCCGCCATCACTCTGGCCCGTTCGCTCGAGCGCAAGGCCGCCTGAGTTCCATCATGTCCGAAGCCGTCACCAACCCGCTCCGCGTCAATCTGGTCAACCGCCCCATCCCCGACCCGTGCGTGGTCGTCATCTTCGGGGCCACCGGCGACCTCACGCGCCGCAAGCTCAT
>CAYQMP010000506.1:0-1558 GCA_964418615.1 uncultured Chthoniobacter sp.
CGCGCCTGTAGCGTCGCCGTCACAGCTTCTCCACCTCCGCCCGCAAAGCCGCGCCCGCTTCCAATGCCGCCGGTCCCGGCACGCTGAACACCGGTGCGGGAAAGACCACGATTCGCCCCGACTGCACCGCCGCCAGATGCCGTCGCACCGGATGTTTTTGCAAAACCTCCAGCACTTCCTCCCGTTGCGCTCCTCCGTAATCCGCCACCACGATCACATCCGGATCGGCCGCGAGGAGAAACTCCTCACCCAGCTGCGGCCAAGGACCACCCGCTTCCGCCGCGATATTGCGCAACCCCGCCGCTTCGAGAACTTCGTGTGCGTGCGTGCCGCAGCCCGCGCTGTAACCGGTGTCCGCCCCGAACAACAAGGCGACGGATCTCCCTGGCGCGGCCTTGGTCGCCTCCGGCATCGTCGGCGCAGCACTGCCCAGCAACCCTGCCAATCTCTGCTGAGCAGCCCGGATCCCTTCCAGCGAATCGGCATCGATCACCTCGACGCGCATTCCGAGCCGCCTTAATTGCTCCCGCGTGGAGGCCGGTGTCATGGTAGTTGCCAAAACCAAATCGGGAGCGAGTTGGAGGACCGCTTCCGCTTCCGGTTGGATCCCGCCGGGTAAGCGGGCGATATTTGCGGACGCCTGGCAAAAAGGCGTGACCGCCGCCAGCGAGCCTCCGCCCCCGAGTGCCAGCACCATCTGGGTCAGATTCGGAGCCAGACTGACAATGCGCTGCGGCGGCTCGGCGCGGACGGCGCCCGCTGCCGAACAAAGAGCAAACATCAGGCCGAGGCGGAATATGGGGCGCATTCCTTATTAAGAATTATTCTTGAAACAATTTGCCGGACGCGCGAAGTTGTGGCGTCCAATGGCCACCAAGACTGCCAGTTCCCGACGACAGCTCAAGCGCTACGAGGAATCGATCGCGCAGGACGGGTTGCGCCTGACCCGTCAGCGCAAGCACGTCTACGAGGTGCTCCTCGGACGCCAAGACCACCCCACGGCCATGGAAGTCTTTCTCCGGGCCAAACCGGAAATGGAGTCGCTCTCCCTGGCCACCGTCTACAATGTTCTCGAGACGCTGGCCGAGCGCGGATTGGTCCGCAAAGTGCATCTGGACAGCGGCTCCACGCGTTATTGCGCGAACAACGCCAAGCACGGCCATTTCACTTGCACCGCTTGCGGCGCGGTGATGGACGTGCCGCTCCTGCCCGGCGCCGAACTCGAAAAACTCCACCAACTCCCCCGCGGTTACACCGTGACCCAACAAGAAGTCTCGCTGCACGGTCTCTGCGCCGGCTGCCGGAAAAATCACCACTGAACTTATGAAAAACCTCAAAATCGAAAACCTTCACGTCAGCATCGGCGACCGCGAAATCCTCCGCGGCCTCAGCCTCGACCTGCCGACCGGGCAAGTGCACGCCATCATGGGCCCCAATGGCTCGGGCAAGAGCACCCTGGCCAAAGTCATCGCCGGCCACCCCGATTACACCGTGACCTCGGGTGACATTCTTTTCGACGGCGAGAGCATCCTCGAAATGGAGCCCGACGAACGCGCGC
>CAYQMP010000507.1:0-1553 GCA_964418615.1 uncultured Chthoniobacter sp.
GGACGGCGACGCTACAGGGGCAGATCGCTTGAACTACGCCGGGACGGGTGCGAGATCGCCCGGGAGGGTGCCGTCGGTTTTTTTGTCCTCCGCAGGGGCGGCCGGGGCGGCTTCGGCGGGGACGGGCGGCGGGGGCGGTTCGCGGTGCGGCGGATTTTTCATTTCGCCGTGCTCGATGAGGTCGCGGATTTGCGATCCCTCGAGGGTTTCCCATTCGAGGAGGGCTTTGGCGATGAGGTCGAGTTGGGCGCGCCGCTCGGTGAGCAGGGCGGTGGCGCGGGCGTAGGCTTCGTCGATGAGCATTTTCACCTCGGCATCGATGGCCTGTGCGGTGGACTCGCTGTAATCGCGCATACGGCTGAAGTCGCGGGCCAGAAAGAGGTGCTCGTCGCCCTCGCCGTATTCGATCATGCCGAGTTTGTCGCTCATGCCCGATTGGCAGACCATTTTGCGGGCGATGCCGGTGGCCTGCTTGATGTCGCCGCGGGCGCCGCTGGTGACGTCGCCGAAAACGATGTCCTCGGCCACGCGGCCGCCCATGATGACGACCAGATGGTCGAGGAGTTCTTTCCGCCGCGTGTTGTATTTGTCCTCTTCGGGCAGCCACATGGTCGAACCGAGGGACGGTCCGCGCGGGATGATGGTCACTTTGTGCAGCGGAGCGGTGTGCTCGAGCAGTTCGAGCAGGAGAGCGTGGCCCGCTTCGTGGTAGGCGGTGACTTCCTTTTCCTTCTCGCTGATCGCCATGCTGCGGCGCTCCTTGCCCCAGCGGACTTTGTCGCGGGCTTCCTCGAGTTCGCGTGTGGTGATCGCCTTGAGTCCCTTGCGGGCGGCAAGAAGGGCGGCTTCGTTGATCACGTTGGCCAGCTCGGCGCCGGAATAGCCGGGCGTGCCGCGCGCGATGACCGCGAGGTCGACCGAGTCGGCGACCTTCACCTTTTTGATGTGGACCTTGAGGATTTCCTCGCGTCCGCGCACGTCGGGCAGATTGACCGTCACTTGGCGGTCGAAACGGCCGGGGCGGAGCAGCGCCGGGTCGAGGACGTCGGGGCGGTTGGTCGCGGCGATGATGATCACACCGTCCTGCGCGTCAAAGCCGTCCATCTCGACGAGGAGCGCGTTGAGCGTTTGCTCGCGTTCGTCGTGTCCGCCGCCCATGCCGTGTCCGCGGTGGCGGCCGACGGCGTCGATTTCATCAATGAAGATGAGGCACGGTGCGCTCTTGCGGCCCTGCTCGAACATGTCGCGGACGCGCGAGGCGCCGACACCGACGAACATTTCGACGAAGTCCGAGCCGCTGATCGAAAAGAACGGCACGTCGGCCTCGCCGGCGATGGCGCGGGCCAGGAGGGTCTTCCCCGTGCCCGGAGGGCCGACCATGAGGACGCCCTTGGGAATGCGTCCGCCCAGCTTCTGGAATTTTTTCGGATCCTTGAGGAAGTCGACGAGTTCGGAGACTTCTTCTTTGGCCTCCTCGACGCCGGCCACGTCCCTGAAAGTGATTTTGTTTTTCTCCCGCGCCATCATGCGCGCCTTGCTCTTGCCGAAATTGA
>CAYQMP010000508.1:0-1549 GCA_964418615.1 uncultured Chthoniobacter sp.
CATCCTCCCCGGTCATGGCGATGTCGACCTTCTTGATCAACTCCCGCATGTCATCGAGCGAGATATCGACGCCGGAGATGCCGTAGAATTGCCCTTCAGGACCCAAGACCGGTGCATTGACGCTGAGCATGGTCACATCCGACCCGCCGGCATCGAAATAGGGTTCGCTGATCTGGAGCTTGCCCGACTTTTTCGGGCCCCAATACCAGATAGTGGACGGCTGATCGATGTGGTAGTCGTTCTGGTTAATCGTCGCCTCGGGGTAGGAATTCCGGTCGATCCAAGGCATCGACATGGGGTCGCGGTAGTCGGCGTTGTCGAAAGTGAAATAGGCGCCGAAGACCTCGTTGGCCGGAAAGCTGTCCATGATCCGACGCAACTCGAGCATGATGTCCGGCGCCGGTTCCGGCCCGCGCAATCCCTGCACCTCCGCCATAGTGGTAACCAAGGCCGCCACCCGACCGACCATGGCGTCGATTTCTATGGCGTGCACCTCGACCTCGGCCAGCGCGCTCTGCTTGGTGCGGGCGATAAGATCCGCCCGTGCCGAGCGGTAGGCAAAGAGGATGAGCACCGCCATGATCGCGCCCGCCGTCAATGCCGTCCAAAGGGTGAGCTGGCCGGCAAGCGTGTTGAGTCCGAGGAGGCGCCGCATGGGAGACGTCTTTAATAACCCGCGAAAAGGCCTTCCCGCAACGCCGCAGCAGGAATGGAGGAAAATCCTTGCAGGTCTTCCGTGCGAGGGTCCATCTTGCCGCCATGCAGTGCACCTTTGCGCAAGATGACAACGTGCTCGTCGCCTGCCCCTCCGGACGCATCGACACGACGACCTACAACGACTTCAAAACCGCCCTGAACACCAAGCTGGACGAGGTCAACCCGCGCCACCTTGTGGTCGATCTCTCCGGGGTCGAATACGTGAGCAGTGCCGGCTTCCGCGAGTTCTTCCTCGCCGGCCGCCGCATGGGCCGCGACGGCGGCACGCTCTCCGTCTGCTCCTTCCAGCCTCAAGTGAAAGAGCTCTTCGACATCGCCCAGTTCATGACTGCCTACGCGGTCCACGACACGCGCGAAGCGGCCGTTGCCGCGGCCAAGGCTTCCTGATGGACATCGTCCGCAATGATCGTGACGGCATTGCCGTCCTCGTGCTCAAAGGCCGCCTCAACCAAGGCAGCGCCGATGCACTGCATGCAGCCGCGATGGAAATCGCCGGCGACAACGACTGCCAAGCGCTTGTCGTCGACATGGGCGGCGTCGATTTCATCGCCAGCGTCGGCATCCGTTCGCTCATCCGCCCTTCGCAGGCCCTTTCCATGCGCGGCGGCAAACTTGCCGTGGCCAACCTCAACCCCCAGATCGACGAATTCTTCCGCCTCACCGGCCTCGACCAAATGTTCCGCGTCTACGGCACCGTCGAAGAAGCCGTGGCGGGCATCTCCTGATCCCGTCAGGGACAAGCAGCTCGCTCGTCCGCTCGTCGAAATTCTGCCGGCGGAGGGGGTCGAACCCACACTCCCTTGCGGGAAACGGATTTTGAGTCCGTCGCGTC
>CAYQMP010000509.1:0-1548 GCA_964418615.1 uncultured Chthoniobacter sp.
CAGAGAGGAAATCGCGATGGGGACATCGCGATCCACCTGCCTCAAAACGCTCCAGTTACTCCCGGCACACACTCGCCAACGCGCGGGTTCGGGGACCAGGAGCTTTGTCCAATCAGCCTCAGCGGAACAAATTGCCGAGGCCTTGCAGGAGGCCGATTTGTTCCTGCAGCTGCTTGAGGTCGATCGCTTGTGTTGGGACGTCGATCGTCACGGGCTGGCCGTAGGTCATTTCCATGTCGCCGGAGAGGCGGAGAGTCAGCGGGGCGCGGGTGCCTTCTTTGGCAGTGATGTCGATCGTCATGCGATAGGGCAATGTGTCCTCGCGCCCGACCCACACGGCGAGTTCGCCGTCGGAAATCTCGAGCGAGTCGAGGCTGGCCGTGGCTTGGTCCGCGTCCTCGCCGAGCACGAGGCTTTGCAACATGGGGAGGAGGTCGAGTTTGTCGTCCACCTCGGCATCGCGCAGGGCTTTGACCAATTGTTTGGTCAACCATGGCCCGTCGATGGCGTAGCGGTGGATCTCGGTCGCGGTGCCGCCGATCTCGCCGCCGGGTTCTTTGCCGGTGAAGCGGAGTTCTTTGCTTTCGCCGAAGATTTTTTCGGTCGGGCGGAAGAGGAGGGCCCAAGTGGCTTTGCTTTCCGTGCTGAGCATCGCGCCGCCGGATTCCTCGGTCGAAGGGCGCGCGGGGATTTTGACCCAAAAGTCGGTCAGGATATTCGGTCCGAGGAGCGCCGTAACCAGTCCGCCCACCGCGGCCGCGGTCTGGTCTCCGGCGAAGGGCATGCGCGCGGGACGCAGGAAGGTGTTCCACTCGGCGAGACGGACGTCGGCCCCGCCGATGGTCTGCGCGCCGGCACCGACCGAGATGAGAGCCAGCCCGAGCAAGGGCGCGTCGGTTTGCGGGGAGAGGGAAGACAACGGCACGTTCTCGTCGAAAGTGACCTGCAGCGCGGCTTTCGGGGTTTCGATCTGCGAGCTGTCGAGTTGTCCGCGGAACGAGAGCAAGCCGAATTCCCCGGCATCGGTGCCTTCGAGTTGCCCGGCGATTTTTCCGGTGAACTCGACGAACTTGGTTTTTTCGCGGACCAATTTGGCCACCGAGTAGGAGCGGTAGATTTGGTAGGCGCCCCAGATTGCGACGAGCAGACCGAGGAGCAAGGCGATGGTGAGGAATTTGTGGCGGGCCGGATGGCCGGGGGCCGGCGCGGGAGTCTCGGGCGGCGCCACCGGAGTGGCGGGGTCGGCCGCTGCGATCACTTCGGCGATAACGCTGTCGTCCCACTTTTGGCTGCGCAGGTGGGCTTCGATCTCGGCGCGAGGCACGCCTTTGGCCAGTTGGCCTTTGGCGTATTCGACGAGTTGCGGATGCTTCATTTCCACCGAGCGTGGGATGGTGCCCGGCAACGGACAAGTGCAAACGCGCCGCGCGGCGTGGCGCGGCGCGAAAAGCGTTGCGCCGGGCAGGCGTCCGCGCTTTATTTTCCGGAGTCAATCGACACCCCAAAGCGCGGTTAGCTCAGTGGTAGAGCACTACCTTGACACGGTAG
>CAYQMP010000510.1:0-1548 GCA_964418615.1 uncultured Chthoniobacter sp.
GGAACACCTTTTCCAGTCGACGGGAAAGAGCGGCCGCATCGGCACGGGTGTCCCGAGGCGCCACCTGTTGCCACGCCTCCGCATCCATGGATTCCGCCGCCTCGACGGGCAACGGTGGCGCGGCCACGGCGAAGAGACGCGCGGTATTGCTCCGACGGATAAGGGTGGCGCTGTTGATCCATGCCGTCCCTCCGTCCCACCCCTTCACGCTCGGCGGCATGAAAAGATTCTGACCGAGCTCTGCAGCCAGCAGCAGCGCCACGCCGGGCGGCAGGAGTTGACGTCCGGTTTCGCGCGCGGCCTGCACCATCCACTGCACAGGGCTCTTGATCTGCGTGGCTCGGGCGCGCGGCGAATAGAACTCCGGGTGCGTGAAAATCATCCGCAGCAACTCGCCGGTGCGCAGGTCGTTTTGCCGATAGTGCGCCGCCAACGACTTGATCAGAGCCGGCTCCGGCTGTGGATACGCGTAGAATTCCCAGAGCTTGGCCGCGAGGAATTCCGAGCAACGCGGCTGCGAGCAAATGATCTCCACGGCTTCCTCCGTGCCGAATTTGCCGGATTTGCCAAAGAGTCTTTTCCGTCCGCTATCGTGCCGGCGCGGCACGAAACTGCTGTCACCGTTCTCGGGGTTGACCACCCACCCGGTGAAACACCGCGCCGCCTCGCGGATGTCCTCCTCCGTGTAATGGCCCTCGCCCAGTGTGAAAAGTTCGAGGATCTCGCGGGCGAAATTCTCGTTCGGCGCTTTGGCCCGGCTCTGGCGCCCGTCGAGCCAGACCAGCATGGCCGGATCCCGCACCATGGCGGTGCACAACTCGCGGAACGCGCCTGCGCCGAGACGGCGGAAGGTTTCGTTTTGCCCGAGCATGAGGTGATTGAACCGCACTTTGGTCTGGCTCGTCGCAAAATGCCCGTGCCAGAAGAGCGTCAACTTCTCCCGCACACCGGCGTCCGCCCTCATCCGCTCGAGCCACCAAGTCCGCACGGCATCGAATATTTTCTTCATTGCCCGGTTATAGGCCCCCAATTCCATCCGTGCCGCCTCGTCGCTCCGCACCGCGCGCCGCAGTTCGCGCCGCCGCCGATCCTCCGCCGGATCCGTCTCCGGCGGCGAGGGCAGGCCTCGACCGTCATCCGCCAGCAAGCGACCCACTGCGCCTTTCAACCCCGCCGCCGCCAACACCTCCGCGTCCTCCGGCGTGCCGCCGAATCCCGCCCGGCGCAGCAGATGCGCCGCAGTGTCGGAGTTCCATGTAATCTCAGCCGGGGAAGACATCGCGGTTGAAAACTCTAACCCCGCGGTCACCGAACCGTTGCGAAAAAACGAGCCTTGCTCGCAACTATCGCAGTGCAGTGGGGTTCGGCGGAATCGGCCGTGTGTCGCGCTCCCGGATGTGTTAGGAATTTAATTATGAAATATTCGCTCCTCACCTTGATCCTTTGGGTCATGGCCGGCGTGGGTTTCGGCTTCGGAGTGGCCAGCATGACTCGGACAGCCAGCGACTCCGGGAACCCGGGCGGCGAAGCTGCGGAAGACTCGCCGCC
>CAYQMP010000511.1:0-1545 GCA_964418615.1 uncultured Chthoniobacter sp.
GTCGGCAAACCGGTCTTCGAAGCAAACCCTCTGGTCGTCGAACACGTCAAATCGCGCGGCGCTCTCCTCGGCACCACGCCTTACCAGCATTCCTACCCGCACTGCTGGCGCTCCAAAACGCCGATCATCTTCCGCACCGTGGAGCAATTCTTCATCCGTATCGACGACCTCCGCGCCGACGCGCTCCAAGCGATCAAGGAAACCAAATGGATCCCCGATTGGGGCCTCAAACGCATCACCGGCACGGTTGAATCCCGTCCCGACTGGTGCATCAGCCGCCAACGCAGCTGGGGCGTGCCGTTGCCGGTCTTTTACACCCCGGATGGCGAACCCGTCCTCGAAGCGGGACTCGTCCGCCGTGTCGCCGACCTGGTGGAAAAACGCGGCACCAACGCGTGGTTCGAAATGTCCGATGCCGAACTGGCCGCCATGTTCGGACTCCCCGCCGGCACGACCAAAGGACACGACACCCTCGACGTCTGGATCGATTCCGGCGTCAGCCACCAAGCCGTCCTTCGCCGTCGCGCGGAGTTGCAATACCCCGCCGATCTCTACTTGGAAGCAACCGACCAGCACCGCGGCTGGTTCCAGTCGTCGCTCATGACTGCCATCGGCATTGAAGGCGGCTCGCCTTACAAAACGTGTCTCACCCACGGCTTTGTCGTCGACGTCGACACGCGGGAAAAAATCTCCAAGTCCGCGCAAGGCGGATACCAAAAGCCCACCGAGGCCATGCACTTCGTGGAAAAATCCGGCGCCGACCTCGTCCGCCTGTGGGTCAGCAGCGTCAACTTCACCGACGATGTCCCCTTCTCCGAGGAAATGTTCAACCGCCTCGGCGATGCCTACCGCCGCATCCGCAACACCCTGCGCATCCTTCTCGGCAACCTCCACGACTACGACGCGTCCGCCAAGACGGAACCCACCGCCATCGACCGCTGGATCCTCGCCCGCCTCGCCGAAGTGGAAAACACCTGCCGCGACGCCTACGAGAAATTCGAATTCCACCGCGTCTACCACGCCCTCAACCAATTCTGCGCCGTCGACCTGAGCAGCCTCTACGTCGACATCACCAAGGACCGCATGTATTGCGACGGGCCGGACAGCCCGCGCCGCCGCGCCACGCAGGCTACCATGCACGAGATCCTCTCGTCGCTGACGCGGCTCCTAGCTCCCATCCTCGCCTTCACCGCCGAGGAAGCCTGGGGCTACTTCCAGCCCGGCACCTCGGTGCACCTCCAGCTCTTTCCCGCCGCGCGCACACCCGACTCGGCCGCCTTGGCCGAGGGCGAGCGCCTTCTGCAACTCCGCGGACTTGTCTCGCAAGCGCTGGAAAAAGCGCGCGCCGACAAACTCCTCACCAACAACCTCGAAGCGTCCGTCACACTGCACATCGCCGACGTCAAGTTGCTCGATGCATGGCGCGATCGTGTGCCGGAATTCGAAGAGTTTTTCATCCTCAGCGAACTCAAGCTGGAACCGGGAGCGGAGGATGCCGCCGTGGTCACCAAGACCGAATCGGCGAAATGCGAACGCTGCTGGCGC
>CAYQMP010000512.1:0-1542 GCA_964418615.1 uncultured Chthoniobacter sp.
GGGTCCGGAGGCCCCGCCCTACCTGACAAGCGAGCGCACAACACTTCAAGTTACTCGGGAGGAAAGAGAGCGGACGAGCGAGCCGCTCGTCCCTACCCGCGCTCAGCGCAGCCAGGCCACGACCGAGGCGCCGATGGCCAGCCAGAAGACGGCGGCGGACACCACGATGGAGGCCCAGACGGCGGCCCGGGCCAGTTTCCAGCGTTTCGATTCGTTCGCGTTGTCGCTCACGGCTCGTCCAAGGATCCGCTGTAGTGACCGCGGAGAAAGCGGTAGACAGTGAGGACGACCGGGATGGCCAGCACGGCAACGCCGAGGATGAGGACATCGCGCGGGAATTCGCCGTAGACGAGATAACTCAGGGCGGCGGCGATGAACACCGCCACGGCGACAGGCAGGCAAATGTAGGCCGCGGGCATGACCATGCGTTCGAATTTCTCCCGCTCGGTGCGCCGCGCAAGGCGCTTGGGACGATCCTGGAAGCGGCGGTCCGTCATGAGACAAATCCCGGACTCACGGTCTCGGCCGCGAATTTGCCGGCCCAGTAACGATGCACCTCGAGGGCGCGGGTGAAGAGGGTCTCTTCGATCAACTCGGGCTCTCCATTGATCCCCTCGGACCAAAGAAGCTGCCCGGTCTGTCCGTCGTGCAGGCGCGCGGTGAAAGCCACGGTGCCGTTGCAATCGGGGTGAGCATCACCGGAAAGAATGAAGCGCGAACCGTTGCGGCGTCCCAAGTCGCGCGCCGTATCGCTGTCGAGCAGACCGTCGCTGTTGATCGCGGCCGGACCGGCGAAGATCGACAATCCGGATTGGCGGACGAGACGATCGACGAAACGGGCGCGAAACGGCGGTTCGGCCTGCGAGAGCGCGCATGTGCCGTTGTGCAGGGCGTGCACGCTGAGCGACTGCAAATCGTAGACCGGCTCCTGCGACCCGCTCGCCGCACTGCGCTGGAAGATCGGGATATACCCGCCGCGCGGCAACGTGATGCAAACCCCGCCGGCCTCGCCGCGTTTGAGATAATAAACCTCGAGATCGCGCCGCAGCTTCGATGCTTCGATGCGCACGATGGGATCGGCCATGGGATCGAAATCCGCGGCACGGCCGAAGACCTCGGTGGCCACATGATAGCCGTCGATTCTGTCGAAACGCCCGTCGAGCGCTTGTCGCACGACAAAGTCCAAAAACCGCCGATTGCGTTCCGTCGCCGGGAAATCCTTGCTGGCCAGCACGCGTTGCAACGCGGCAAGAATTTCCTCGCGGGGAATGGTCCGGTCGGTCTGGCTCGTCCGCTGATGCTGCAGTCTGGTCACACGCCTCTTGCGCGGAGTTTTCGGCAAGTCGGGTTTGCTTGTTTCTACGGTGGCGATGGATTTCATAAGTGTGATTTTCAATATTCACCCGCTGCCGGCAATTGCCCCTTGGGGCAATCGGTCGAGAACCGGCGGGGGATTCGGCCCGGCTCCCGAAAGATTCCGGACTTCAACAAAACTCGTCGCCCGGCAGGGCCCACTGGCCTCAGCGGACCGCTGCCTTTCTC
>CAYQMP010000513.1:0-1539 GCA_964418615.1 uncultured Chthoniobacter sp.
GCGGCCTCACAGAGGGACCGTGGTGGACCATCGCGCAGGAGGCCGCAGAGTGACCCGACACCAGACAGTCGCAGCCCTGCCAGACCGTGAGCGCGCCACCTTCGAGGCCCTCTCGGAAAACGGCATCAGCGAAACCATCGGCGCAATCATGGGCCGCACCGGCTACAGCGAAACCGAAACGCGCCAGCACCTCGCCACGCTGGCAGCGCGCGGGCTGGTCTCCTGCACCGGCGCATGGTGCCACAGGACGCAGCCACGGGGGCGCAGGGCATGAACTGGCTGCTATACACCCGCGCCGAATTCGACACCCGCGACGAACTGCGCGCCATCGGCATCGAAGCGCACGCCCCCGAGAAGATCGAAATGCTGCGCCGGGGAACGGATCGTCGTCCAAGGCCCTATTCCGCGCCGCTGGTGCCCCGTCTCGTGCTTTTCCGAGCTACCCCTGCCGAATACCACAAGGCAGCCTCCAAGGGCGCTCTCCGTGGCACTATGCAAATCCTGTCAGATCGCATGTGGCAGCGCGAAATCACCCCATGGCTCAAGGCCTGCGCCGACGAACTCGCCGCCATCCGCGCCCGCATCGAGGCCGGGGAACAGATCGACCAGTACCAACCCGGCGACCGGCTGCGCCTTCCAGGACACTTTGCGGACGTGGTGGCGAAATTCGTTGGAACGTGCCAGCGTGCGGACGAGATGTTCCCGCGCCTGCTGGTCGAGGCGGAGATGTTGGGGCGGACAGTCAACCTCAAGGTGGACCCGCTTGGGGTCAAGAGGGAGTGAGCAATGGGCGGCGTTGAAGACATTTTCGCAAACGGAGATGACGAATTCTGGCGGCAATTCGAGCGCGAGGTAAAGGCGTCGTTTGAAAGTGGGGCCTTCCATGTTTGGGGATACCCACGCAACAGGAACAGCGAAACCTATCAACCCGGCGCGTATATAGAAGCGTGGGGACAAGACGGGCGCTTTTTCTCTGTTGGCGTTGCGCAGATCATCGCGGACATGGTGCGGTCTTTCGAATTCCACCCGGAACAGATCACAGCCATCCGCTCCGACCTTGAGGCCGCGCTAAAGCACATGGACGACGCTAAGCTGGTTGCCGAGCCACCCAACCTTGCGACCTGACACAAAATCGGGTATAAGCGCCGCAGGCGGCCCATATAGGGCGCGCGGCTGCGTCCCTGCCCCTCGTGCGGCGGTTCCAGCCAGCGGATCGCGCTGAAAAAAAGCGCGGTTACGTGCTACGCATTTCTCACAGGCAGGCCAAGACCCCGACAGGGCAGGAGGCGACCAATGGCAGCGCGCAAGCAGCTTTTTCATCCCGACGAGGTGCGCAAGAAAATTCAGGCAAGTCAGCTTATCAACCGCTTGCAAAATTATGCGCTTTTCACAGACTACGACGACGCTGAAAAGGCGAAGAAAACAATCATGAGCGATGGTCAAGTCCGCGCCGCTTTCGGCCTGCTGGACAAGGTTGTGCCAAGCCTGAAAGCCGTCGAACACAGCGGCACCAACTCTGACGGCAGTATCGGCATCACG
>CAYQMP010000514.1:0-1539 GCA_964418615.1 uncultured Chthoniobacter sp.
GGGGAAGCTGCGTCCGGGCGCGGCGGTGAATTCGGCGGTGAGTCCGGTGATGTCGGCGGTGCGCAGGGCCGAGGCCATGACCGACTCCGGCACATCGACAGCGATTTCGATTTCCTCGACGTCTTGGAATTTCACGATCGGCTGCTTGGCGCGGATGCTTTGGCCTTGTTCGACAAAGCGGCGGGCAATGACGCCGGCGTAAGGAGCGGTGAGCGTGGTGTCGGCCAGCTGGATGCCGGCCTCGACCACACGGGCTTCGAGTCCGGCGATTTCGGATTGCTTGGCGAGAATGTCCTCCTCGCGTCCGGTCAGGCTTTGATCGAGTGAGGCGCGCGCGGCTTGGCGGTTTTCCAAAGCGACGCGGAACGCGGTGTCGGCGCGGTCGAATTCGAGGCGGGAGATGGTCTGAGAGCGGAGCAGCTGCGTGGCGCGGTCCAGATCTACGCGGGCGTTGGCCAGGGTGGCGTCGGCCGAACGGAGTTGGGCTTCGAGGCGCTGCTGTTCCTCCGGACGGGCGCCGGCTTGCAAGGCCTGCAGGTCGGCGCGGGCGCGGGCGAGTTGTCCCTGCAGCGCATCGAGGCGTGCCTGGAATTCGTCCGGACGCAACCGCGCGACCAAATCACCCTGCGCCACGCGTTGTCCTTCGCGGACCGGCAGATCGACGAGCAGACCGGGAACTTGGAAAGTGAGTTCGACCTGTTTGGACGCATCGACGCGACCTGGAAACGTTCGGCTTCCTGTGTCCTCGCCGCCGGCGACCACGAGTGTGCGCACGGGGCGGACGAGTTCCGTGGATGCTTCCGGCGGCCGCGAGCAGGCGGTCAGGACCAACGCCGCGGCGGCGTAGAGCGAGAAATCAAAGATGGATCGGGTCATCGGAGGGAGCTTTAGAGACAAAGCGAAGAGAAGGGATTTAGCAGGGGGCCAAGAGGCAGGCCAACTTATAACCTTGAGGTGTCGCGGGTCGCTGCGACTCTCGGCCTATGGAAAACACCACCCATCATAAAAGCAGCATTTGGTATATCCTCGGCGGCATCCTCTCGATCCTGGTCGGCTTCTACGCCATGGGACGGCCGGGGTTGGCCACGCTCGCGGTGACGCAAGTGGTTGGCATCATCGCACTGGCCAGCGGCATCGTCCTTTTCCTCGCCGCGGTCTTCGGCAAAGCGCGGCAACACCGGCTTTACGATTTTTTCTCCGCGATTCTGCGCATCATTGTCGGGTTGCTCCTCATATCCAACGTGCTCAAGGGTGTGCTCATTCTGACCCTGGTGCTTGGTTCGATTTTTATCATCGAAGGCATTTACGGTTTGGTGCTGGGCCTAAAGCTGCGCGGCAAGAACCCGGCGTGGGGTTGGGTGGTCTTCAACGGCCTCGCCGCGCTCGTGCTCGGCATCATGCTCATCGCGCAATTTCCGGGCAGCGCGATCTGGGCGATCGGGTTGCTCTTTGGCATCAATTGCATTTTTACCGGCGCCACGCTGATTGCCTACGGCACTGCGCTGCCCAAGGCGCAGGAAGCATGAGTTAGCGGTCCGC
>CAYQMP010000515.1:0-1537 GCA_964418615.1 uncultured Chthoniobacter sp.
GCCGGTCGAGCAGTTCGCCTTACTCCCGAAAGGGAGATGCATATCCTCGATCACCCGGAGATGCTCGATCTGCTGGACCAAGTGCGTGAAGCCATCTCTGCACCGGAAAAAGTGGTTCGCAGCGCGTCTGACTCCACGGTTGAGCTTTACTACAGCTTCAAGCGGGGGACAAAAGTCGGCGACAAGTGGCTGTGCGTGGTGGTAAAGTATTCCGCAGATGACGCCTTCGTTGTGACGGCATACCTGACCGACAAGGTGAAGAAAGGAGAACACCTATGGCCCAAAAAGTGAAGGTTTGGTACGACGCCGAGGGTGACTTCATGGAAGTCGCGTTCTCCGACGAACTTGGTTCGATGAGGGAGACGCACAACGACGCCGTCATGGAACGCGTCAACAAAAACGGCCAAGTGATTGGCTTCTCGATCCTGGGCGTCGGAAAGCTCTCGAAGGACAAGCCTCTCGAGGCAGAGTTGGTCGACGCTTAGGCAGCGTTGACTTCAAGCGGGGCGCCGATTGACGCGGATCCGCCTTGAGTGCTGATTTGTTGACTCCCCCGCGCGGCCCACTCCGCGCAGGTCACCGGCGTGATGAGTTAAATGCGGATGAAGGACAGACAACTCGAGGAGGTGCAGGCCTGCGGATGGGAAGGATGACCTGTCTAAATCCGTTCGCCGCGATCACCCAGCTTGCCCTGATGCTCTGGCCCCTCCGCCGCCGGTTGCGTGGCAGAGTTTCCTGATCGTCCCTGCGAGCCGCGAGCGACCGGGCAGATGGCCACAGGCCACCGCAGACGAGATGAGCGGGCGCGACGGAGTCAACGGAACGAAGAGGGGAAATGCCCCGGGCCCCGGGTCGCCCGGGGGACGGAATTTTTCCGGGTGATTTGTCTCGCCGTGCGGTGGGTGCGGTCGTAACTTACGAGAGTCTCCACTTTTTCAGGTTTACCGGCCGTGAGCCTTCTAATCTGGTGACGCGACGGTCCCGTCAGCGAACCCCACGGCCTCCACAACCAGTCCGTAAACCATGAAAAAGCTCAATCGCACCTCTTCTGTCCTTCGTTCCTCCCGCCTGTCCTCCTATTCCAAAGTTGCCCTCGGACCTCTGGCTGCTGCTTCAGCCGCCGGTTCTGCCGAAGCCGCCATCGTCTACTTCGACGTCAATCCCGACCGGACGTTCAACATGACGGAGGCGCTTTACTTCGGGAGCATCAATCTCGGCACCGGCACCTACGCGCTCAATAACACCGACGGAACGGCATTTGGTCTGCGTTTCGATGACGATGGCGCAGAGGGGTTGTTTGCTTCTCTCAACGCGGTCAGCCCTGGCTCCTATGTTCAATGGGGTGGCGGCGTTTACATCGAGCGCTTGGCTCTGAACGCCTCGATCGACGAGTTCTCGGCATTGTCTTGGTCGCCCGTACCCCCAATGTATCTTTTTTACGGCTATGTTGGTGGCCTGAACGGCAACTGGGCCTTCGGTCCTAACGAAACCCAGTCCGGCTTCGCGCCGCTGCGTATCTTTGCGGACGGAGGGCTTT
>CAYQMP010000516.1:0-1528 GCA_964418615.1 uncultured Chthoniobacter sp.
AGACCTCGATGTTCTTGATGGTGACCGGCGGGTCGTTGATGCCGAGCACGCAGGCGCCTTCGCAAGGCGCGGGGCAAACGCGTCCGGTGAATTCGGGGAAGTTGTTCGTCTTGTGCAGACGGTCGAGAGCTTCGCGCCAAAGACCGCGGTAAACGAGGTCGTTGAATTCGGGGATGAGGTTGTTGATCGGGCAGCCGCTGGCCGCGCCGTTGAGGATCATGCCGGTCTGGCAGAACGGCGTGCCGCAATCCATGCAGCGGGCGCCTTGTTCGCGGAGTTTTTCCTCCGCGGTGTGTGCGTGGAATTCCTCCCAGTCGCGGATGCGCTCGAGCGGCGAACGATCCGCGGGAATCTCGCGGGTGAATTCTTTGAATCCGGTCGGCTTGCCCATAAATCAGTTGCCCCCCACCCGCGCGAGGTCGCGCGCGTTTTCCTCGAAGGCGGCCATGACGGCTTCGTCGCCACTCAGGCCGGCGGCGATGACACGGTCCATAGCCATGAGGACGCGTTTGTAGTCCTTCGGCAGGACTTTGACGAATTTCGGCACGGTCTCGTCCCACGCGGCGAGGACTTCGGCGGCGCGCGTGCTGCCGGTGGCTTCGGCGTGGCGCTCGACCATCTCTTTCACTTCGGCGATTTCGTTGGCGTCGGTCAGGCGCTCGAGGTCGACCATGTCCAAGTTGCAGTTGGTGTGGAAGGTGCCTTCGGTATCGAGGATGTAAGCGATGCCGCCGGACATGCCCGCGGCGAAGTTGCGTCCGGTCGGTCCGAGCACGACGACGCGTCCGCCGGTCATGTATTCGCAGCCGTGGTCACCCACCGCTTCGACGACCGCCCTGACGCCGCTGTTGCGCACGCAGAAACGCTCGCCGGCCATGCCGCGCAGGTAGGCCTCGCCGCCGGTCGCGCCGTA
Source organism: uncultured Chthoniobacter sp. (assembly GCA_964418615.1). GTDB lineage: Bacteria > Verrucomicrobiota > Verrucomicrobiia > Chthoniobacterales > JACTMZ01 > JACTMZ01. The sequence goes on from CAYQMP010000516.1 coordinate 914, forward strand.
AAAGGCGACGTTGCCGATGATCATGTTTTCCTCGGCTTTGAAATCGGATTCCGGCGGGGGCTGGATGATGATCTTGCCGCCGCTCAGACCTTTGCCGACGTAGTCGTTGGCATCGCCCTCGAGACGCAGGGTCAACCCGCGCGGGGCGAAGGCGCCGAAGCTTTGTCCGGCCGATCCGACGAAATCCAGCGTAATGGTGTCCTCGGGCAGGCCTTCGATGCCGTGCACTTTGGAAATTTCGTAGCCCACGATGGTGCCGACCACGCGGTTGACGTTCTTGATCGGGATCCGCGAGTGGACCTTCTTGCCTTTCTTGATGGCCGGCTCACAGATTTTGAGCAGGGTCGTCATGTCGAGCGACTTCTCGATGCCGTGGTCCTGCTTCATCGTGCAGTAGCGGCCGACGTCCTCGCCGACTTCCGGTTCGAAAAGGATGCGGGAATAATCGAGGCCCTGCGCTTTCCAGTGGTCGACGGCTTTGCGCATGACGAGCTTGTCCACACGGCCGACCATTTCGTCGATCGTGCGGAAGCCGAGCTTGGCCATGAGTTCGCGCACCTCGGTGGCGATGAAGCGCATGAAGTTGACCACGTGGTCGGCGTCGCCGGTGAATTT
>CAYQMP010000517.1:0-1519 GCA_964418615.1 uncultured Chthoniobacter sp.
TTTTCATTACAGAGGAAATGTTAAGCGTTTGGCGATCTGCTGCAAGAGAATTTTCGGTAGTTTCTGCGACTTTTTTGTAACAGAAAATCAAAGCACTATCGGCGGGAAATAGGGAGAAACACTGCTCAGCTCCCCCCTGGGAGCAGGCGGCGCTCTGATTGCATAAGCTTATTTCTATCAATGCCTTGCGATGCTGCCTGAGCCGCCTCATTCCGTCCGCCCTCTTCCAAAACCCGGCAGAGCACGGCCTGCAACCCCGGCGGAACGCGGGCGAAAAAGACGGTGAGGTCCTCGAAAGCCGCCAACGCGTCCTGCGGGCGCCCGGCCTTGAGCAAGGCCAAAGCATGCGTGGCACGGACGGCGGGATCGGCGGGCGCGGCGGTCACTGCCTTGGCGGTTTCGGCCGGATCAACAACAAGTGCCGCCAGTTCCTCTTCGGTCGCATCCTCATCCGGCGGTGTGAGCAATTTCACGTAGCGTGCGTAGTCTTGCACCGAAACGGCATTGGGTGCCGCGACGAGCGCGCGGGCGTGTGCATCGGCGAGCAACGCTTGGGCGGCGGGACCGCGACGACTCAATCGGTCGCGTGTCATACGAAACACTTCATCGGCCGCACCGGGATCGCCGCACAGTTCGACGAGTGTTGCGTCGACAACGTCACGGCCTCCGATTTCATCGCCAACCGAAATGACGACCGGAAGTGTTCCTTCCCTCACCGCGGCGCGCATGGCGTCGGCCAAAGACTTGCCGCCGCTCTGGGCTTGCTGGCGCATGGCATATTCGGCGCGGGCTTTGGCAGCAAGGCGCAGCGACAGCGGCGCGTTTCCTCCGGCCTCGGCGGTCTCAATGACGGCCTCCCAGTTGCCCAAATTGGCCAAAGCGCCCGTGCGGGCCACAAAAGCATCGGTGCTTTCTCCGGCTTCCTGCGCCGTGATCAGCGTGAGCGCCTCGCGCGGCATGCCTTGGCGAGTCAGCCACGACACCATGGCAGCACGCCGGTCGAGGGGCGCCGCATCGAAGACCGGACGCAGTGTCTGATGAAGTTCTTCGGGACTCGCTTTGCCCAAATCGACCAGCACCGTGGCCGCCGGCAACAAAGCCGGATTCGCGGCATCGGCGTTTTTCATGGCGAGATTCGCCCAGCGCTCTTGGCCTTCTTGACCGGGCAGCAGAAAAGTCAGACCGAAAGCAAGCGCCTCCTCGCCCTTGTCGGTGCCCTGCAGCGAGTCGACGATGGCAAACATCTCCTCGGCAACGCGCTGGCTCTCTTCGGCCTGCGGGGCGACGCTCAGTTGATCGACATGTCGGCGCAGCAGCAGACGCGCAAGGTCGAGTTTCATGGCGGGGTCGTCGGTCGCGGCAACGGCGCGTCTTGCTTCTTCGATGGCGCGGTCCATGTTCCCGCGGGCCAAGCTGCGCACCGTGCGCAAACGCCCCGCCGCGCCGGCATTGCCCGCCGCATCGAGTCCTTCGACGGCGCGTCCGAATTGCTCGTCATTGCCCAGAGCCGCCGCGGCCC
>CAYQMP010000518.1:0-1518 GCA_964418615.1 uncultured Chthoniobacter sp.
GCGGTCCACTTCGATCTCCGCTCCGAGCCATCGAGGACAATCCTCTACACTGCCCAAACGGCGTAGGACGCCGTTCTGGTTCGGGGGTGCAGGAACGCACTCGGTTTAGGTCGTGACTTGCAGGCTGTGATTTCGCTTGACGTTGGGGCGAAATGGGTTGCCTGGGCGAGAACGCATATGACGACTTAGCCGCTCGTCGTCGCTCAGCTTTGCCGCCCGGAGTTGGAGAATTGCCTCGGCGCTCGGGCCATCATTCCAGAACTTTTCCGTGCCTTTCACTCGGTAATTTACCTCTTTGACGTAGGACTCCATGTACGCGGAGGTAAGCGGCAGCCCTTCCTTCCGGTAGCGTGGGTAGTCCATCCTCGAGGCATTGTTCTCGAAGTAGGTAATGGCTTCAGCGAGTACCCTGCGGGGGTCTTTGTCGTCGCAACCATCGGTCGGCCGCCCCATCTCATCTTGGTGGCGTCGCATTTCCTGCAACATGTCCTCCACGCGGCCCTTCCAGCATGCGGAGGCCCAGTTGACGTAGCATGCCCATGCTTCATCGGCGTCTTCCCACACGGCGCGCGCCGCCTCATACGCGCGCTCAATGGCATGGGGGAAGTCGAGGATCGGAATAAACCCGCGAAAGTGCCTCTTTTGGATCGTCCAGTTGTACTGCAGACCATCACTGACAAAGGCTCTCTTCTGAGCAGCGAAGAATCCTCGCGAATCCGCTTCGGCCTCCATCATCCGGCCGAAAGCATCACTGTCGCAGAGCGAGCTAAGGCACGTGCGGAAAAACCGTTCGGGCCGCCAAGACTTCAAGTCGGACTTCTCGGCATCCGAACTCGGGGCCGCTTCGTGATCGACACCGGAAAGCAGTTTCTTCATGTATTTGCGGTCTCGGAAGCACTCGGACAATTCCGGTTGAGGATCTTCATCGAACGCGACCCCCGACATCCGCATGAACACGGCGTTTTTGGTTTCTCGCCAATGAGGCTGTTGCACACCGTTGGGACCACCGTCCAAGCGAGTTTGCGTGCGCCCGCCGTCGATACTCACACAAGCCACGGCGATGGGCGTGCTGGGCGTTGTCGGCACACGCGGCAAGGGCTGCTGGAAGTAGGCTTCCGTCTTCGCGTCTCGCGCGCTCTCAAGCTCCCCGACGATCTGAACGGCCAAGTTCCGCAAATGCCGCGCGCTAATGTGAATCTCCGCCGTTTCCCGGAGCGTTTCCGCAGCCAATTGGTAGGCCGGATCGCGCGCCGCACAGAACATGGCCGTTTCCAGCACCTTGGGACTGTAAGACCGACCGTCAATCTTCAACGCGATACGCTGAGGGAAAAAAATCCCGGTTACAAACCGGGCAGTGGCCAACCGGTTCATGCAGTGGCACCACACCGTCACTCGTCTGAACTTGACGCGCCTTTGGACTCGCCGCGACGGGGCAGTCGGTGCCACAACCGGGACAAGCCGCCGTGCCACCGAAGTGATCCGCGTGCTGACTCGTCAATCTCTCGTCAAGGGCTCGCG
>CAYQMP010000519.1:0-1512 GCA_964418615.1 uncultured Chthoniobacter sp.
GAGTTCGAAAGAGTCCTCCGGACTGGTCACGCAGGCCACGCCGCCTTGGGCCCAAGCCGTGTTGGTTGTTGCCTTGCCGCGCTTGGTCACCACCGCCACCGTGCCGTGTCGGGCGGCTTTGAGCGCGTAGGTCAGTCCGGCGATGCCGGATCCGAGGACGATGTGGTCAAACTTCTGCATGCCGCGGTTCCAGCCGCACGTTGTCGATGAGGCGTGTTTCGCCGATTTTGACCGCGGCGGCAAGCACGGCGGGGCGGTCGAGTGCCGTGAGGGGGGCGAGCGTTTCGGCATCGACCAGCGTGACGTATTGCGGCACGGAGCCGGTGCCTTCGGTGATCAGAGCGGTGGCTCGAGCCACGATGTCAGAAGGCGTTTTGTCCCGGGCGGCGGTGACCAAGGCTGAGGGAAACGCGGCAGCGCGTTGGCGTTCGTCCGCGCTGAGGTAGCGGTTGCGAGAACTGAGCGCCAGTCCGTCGCTTTCGCGCACCGTGGGATGACCGATGATTTCGATGCCGAAGAAAAGATCGCGCGCCATGCGGCGGATGACGGCGAGTTGTTGGTAGTCCTTCTCGCCGAAGATGGCCGCGTCCGGGCGGATGATATTGAAGAGTTTGGCCACCACGGTGCACACGCCGCGAAAATGCCCCGGACGCTCCGCGCCGCAGAGTCCGCGCGAAAGCTCGCTTTCATCGACGAAAGTGGAGTCTCCGGGCGGATACATTTCGTCGGCCGTCGGCGCGAAGACCGCGTCCGCGCCGTGCGTGGCGCAGAGTTTCAGGTCGGCTTCCATCGTGCGCGGGTATTTGGCCAGATCCTCGTCGGGTCCGAATTGGGTCGGGTTGACGAAAATGCTGACCATCACCGTGCCGTTGTTCCCGGCGTGTGCGCGTGCGGCATCGATCAGTGCGGCGTGGCCGGCATGGAGCGCTCCCATCGTCGGGACGAGGACAATGGGCGAGGGGGCGTTGGACCGAAAGGCGGCCGCTTCAGCCAGCGTGCCGAGGGTGCGCATGGCGTGCGCGGGGGAATCAGTTGCCCGCGGGTGCGGGCGCGGCGGGTTCGGCCGGGGCAGCAGCTTCCGGCGCCGGGGCGGCGGGAACTTCCGTGGCTTCGACGGCAACGGCTTCGACCGCGACGGGCTCGGTGGTGGCAGTCGCGGGCGTGGTCGCGGCACCAGCCTCCGGAGCGGCCATTGCGGCGGGCACCGGTTGACTGAGAAGTTCCTTTTGGATGTTCGTCTCGCCCGTGCCGCGTTTGGCGTAGAGGATGGCGAGCAGGAGGGTGAGGGCGAAAAAGACGATGCCGAGCCACACGGTGAACTTCTGCAGCACGTGGGTGGTCTGCGCGCCGAAAATGTTTTCCGTCATGCCCCCGCCGAACGCGGCGCCGAGGCCCTCGTTCTTTGGACGTTGCATGAGAACAACACCGACCATGAGCAGGCAGATGAGCACATGGAAGGCGATGAGAACGTTGATCAAGATCGACATGAACCGCGCAGAATGGCAGGGCACC
>CAYQMP010000520.1:0-1512 GCA_964418615.1 uncultured Chthoniobacter sp.
TGCCGAGAAAGAGTCCATGCTCGACGATGCCGGTGCGGGCACGAAGTTCGGCGGCGAGTTCCTCGGGATCGGCGATCGGTCCGAAGGCGCAATCGTAGATGATGTTGCCCTCGTCGGTGATGAAGGGCGCGCCGTCCGCCTTGGTGCGCAGGACCGGATTGCCGCCGAGTTGCTCGAGAAACAGCCGCTGCGACTCGGCGCCAAAGGGAACGACCTCGACCGGCAAGGCATGCAGTGTGCCGAGGCGAGGGGACATCTTCGCTTCGTCGATCACGATGATCTGACGCTTGGTTGCTTGGGCCACGATTTTTTCGTGGAAGAGTGCGCCCCCGCCGCCCTTGATCAGGTTGAGGGCGGGATCGACTTCGTCGGCGCCGTCGATGGTCACGTCGATGGATTCCGGACCTGCCTTGTCGAGCAGGGGAAGTCCGGCCTCGAGGGCTACGCGGGCGATGTCGGACGAGGTGGCGAAGGCCTTGATGCCGGGCAGTTCGCCGGCGGCGTGGCGGCGGGCGATTTCGCGCACGGCGTGGATGGCGGTCGAGCCGGTGCCGAGTCCGACAGTCATGCCCGGCTCGATGTAGCGGACCGCATGAATGGCGGCTTCTTTTTTCAGGGCGTCACGGTCGGCGGCGGCAGCAGGCATGGCCGGACTATGCCCGAGCGGGGCGGGACGCGGGAGGATTTTTCGCGGCGCCCCGCGCGGGCCTTGACCTGTCGGAGGGCGGGGCGGAGTATGCGCCGATGGCGCGCGGGGCGTGCCTAAACCCATGGAAGAGGTCGTGCGCAACCAGATCCGCGAGTTCCTTGCCAGCAAGGGGCTGCGCAAGACGACGCAACGCGATGCCATCATCGAGGCGGCGTTCAGCACCGACCGGCATTACACGGCCGACGAACTCCTGGATATGTCGCGCGGGATCGACCGGACGGTCAGCCGGGCCACGGTTTACCGGACGCTGCCGATTTTGGTCGAAAGCGGATTGTTGCGCGAACTCGACCTCGGTCAGGGGCGCAAAGTTTACGATCCGAATTTCGTCGATCATCCGCACCACAACCACCTCATTTGCCTCGATTGCCAAACCATCCTCGAATTCGAGGACCTGAACATGGAACTGCTCGAGAACTGCATGGCCAAGCGGATGGGGTTCACCCCGGCCAACAAGCAGGTGCGCATCGAGGCGCGCTGCGATGAGCTGAAATTGAAGGGCGTCTGCCGCAAAAGCGGACGCGAGGTGCTCGCCGCCGTCTGATATGTGGCAAGGACGGTTCACCAAAGATCCGTCGGCGCGCTTGCGCGCTTACGGCGAGTCGGTTTCCTTCGACCGGCGCCTCGCCTTGCATGACATCGCGGGATCGAAGGCCCATGCCGCGGCGCTGCACAAAGCCGGTCTCCTCACCGCCCGCGAACTGGCGGCCATCAAGCGCGGTTTGGACGCTATTGCCCGCGAGATTCGGTCCGGAAAGTTCGTCTGGCGCGAGGATCTCGAGGACGTGCACATGAACATCGAGGCG
>CAYQMP010000521.1:0-1510 GCA_964418615.1 uncultured Chthoniobacter sp.
AGGATTCGGCGTTGAAGTGGAGGGCGAGGACGAGGTCGGGCTTGAGTTGGTTGTTCACCCTCTTGGCGCGGGCGCGGATTTCGGCCGTGCGGTAGAAGAGGCGCTCGCTCTCGTATTGGATGCTGGCCGGGTTGATGGAGCGGCCTTGTTCGCGGAGGGAGCGGACGGCTTCGCCTTTGAGTTTTGACGGGCGGAGATTGGTCGCGGGGCGGTCGCTGTCGCGGATGAGGCTGACTTTGGCCCCGCGGCGCTCGAGTTCCTTTTTGAGCAGGCGGGCGACATAAAGGACCATGTCTCCTTCAATGACCGGCTTGTTGTCGCCGACCTGCATCCAGCGTTCTTCCATGCGGGCCCATTGTCCGCCGAGATGGCCGGGGTCGAGGGCGATGCGGAGTCCGCGCAGGCTGCGCGTGGGGCTCCAATAGCGCGGGACGGGCTTGGCGCTTGCTTGGTCCGGAGCGAAGTCGAGGCGGAAGGGCGGTTGGCCCGGGGTGGTGACGACGGTGACGTGGTCGTCGGCAATGGTGAAGTATTCCCGCCACGCATCGCGCGGGGCGTAGACTTGGGTGAGCAGGCGGGTGAATTCGTCTTTGGTGATGGTGCGCTGGTAGCGGTTGAGCGAGGACCAATCGGGCGGCGTGGCCAGCGGGGTGAGTTTTTGCGCGCCGGCGAAGTTGGCGAGAAGGAGAAGGGCGAGGGCGGTGCGGACGAATGGCATGGCGGCGGAAGCGGGGAATGTCGGCGGATGTTCCTTGGAAATCAATGACCGCGAGGGGGGGTCTAACCACCGATCACACGGATTGCGCGGATGGGTGAGGATGGCGGGAGTGCTGTTTCCATCACTGACATCGGTGAAACCTGTGGTTGTCTCTTCCGTTCCAAGTGTCCCTGCGAAGGGAAAGGCACCGGTGTTTGCGCGGTATTGTTGTCAGGCCAGCTTGAGTCCGTGCGCGAGGAGGCGCTCGGCGCGGTGATACCAGGCGGTGATGCGATCGGCTTCCTCCGAACCGGGTTCGAGGCATCGGATGAGGCAGTTGGTGTCGAGGCAGATTACGAGGAGGCGCGCCAGCTTTTGCGATCTTCGCGAGTCTCGGCTACCCAGCGATCGGCCTGCGCCTTGTCGATGCCGCCGCCCTTGGCGTGCAATTCGCGCAGCAGGGCGACGGGGTCGCTTTTCGCCGCTTGCGCCGTCTGCTCGGAGCGCTCCACGGAACGCCGGACCATCTCGGCCTGCGAGACGTTCCAAAGCTTGGCCAAGCGCCTGAGCCGTCGGGCGGTGGCCGGGTCCAAGGCGAAGGTGGTGCGGTGGGTCATGGTTGGCGTACCATTGTTGCACACCATTGATTTTTTTTAGCAAGCTTCCCAAGAGCCAGCGGCGTCGGCCGCGGCTTGTCGTCAAAGCTCAGTTATTCTGGGTTTGTGACTTGTGCGTGGGGTGAAGGGAGGAGAAATTGGCATCCCGCACCCATGAAATCCTTTAATCTGTCCTTGGCCATTGCGGCGTTTGCCG
>CAYQMP010000522.1:0-1507 GCA_964418615.1 uncultured Chthoniobacter sp.
GGGCGGGACGCCCGTGCCCCCTGACCTCTGCGCGGATGGCACTCATTCTTCGGCCTCATGCGCGTATTCCGGCCGGTAGAACCACTCGAGATAGTGGCTCCAACCGGCTTTGGTCATGGTCACCGGTTCGTCGATCCACGTGCCGTCCGGTCCCGGGCGCTTGACCCGGAACGCGTCCTTCCACATGACCGAGGTTCCTTCCGGCACGAACAAAAACAAATACGGCTGGTCGTCGTAAATCAACTGCTGCAACTCGCCGCATTGACGGATGATTTCCGCGCGGTCGAATTCCTCGCGGATCGATTCGAGCAAGGTGTCGGCCTCCTCGCTTTGGTAGCCGACCATGTTGAGGCGCTCGGGCTCGGTCTGCGAGGAGTGCCAGATTTGGAATTGATCGAAACCCTGTCCCAACGCCCAACCGAGCACCACGGCGTCGAATTCGCCTTGGTTGACGAAACGCTTCAAGAAGACGGCCCACTCATACATCTCGACGGTGACTTCAATGCCGACGGCGCGCAGGTTTTCCTGCACGAGAGTGGCGATGTCGCTGCGGATGACATTGCCGTTGTTGGTGATGAGGGTGAAAGCGAACCGCTGTCCGTCTTTCACGCGCACGCCGTCCGGCCCGGGCACCCAACCGGCTTCGTCGAGCAACTGCTTCGCTTTCTCCGGATCGTAGGCCAGCGGTTGGACGTCCGGGTTGAAGAACCACATCTCGGGCGTGAAAATTCCCGTGCTCTGCGTGCCGTAGCCGTAAAGCACGTAGCGGATCATCTGGTCGACATTGACCGCGTGGGCCAGCGCTTGGCGCACGCGCAGATCCTGGAACATCGGACGCCGTAGGTTCCATCCGACGTAGTTGTAGGAATTGCTCGGCGAGGTGAAGAGAGTGAACCGCTCGTCCTCGCGGAAACTGCCCACCGCCCACGGATCGGCCGACCAGAAATCGACCTGACGCGTTTCAAAGGCGAGGCGCAGGGTCAGCGGGTCGGGCAGGGTGCGGAAGACCATGCCGTCCAGATGCGGACGCCCCTTGAAGTAATCGTCATTGCGCGCCACGCGGACGAATTGGTTCGTTTTCCATTCGGCAAACTTGAACGGGCCCGTCCCAACCGGCGCGCGGTTGAAGGTCAGCGGCCACTGGTCGGGCGGCACGTCCGCCAGCAGGTGCGCGGGGAGAATGCTCATCATCCAACTCTCCAGCGCCGGGGAGAAGGGACGCCGGTAGACCACGCGCACAGTCTGCTCATCGGGGGCCTCGACGGAATACACCAGTTCGTAATCCGGCTTGCGCGGCGAAGCCACGCGGTCGTCCATGATCGCATCGTAGGTGAATTTGACATCGCGCGAGCTGAACGGCGCGCCGTCGTGCCAGCGCACGCCTTCGTGCAAACGGAACGTGACCTCCGGCTCGGCCAGGAATTCCGGGGCGGTCACCGGTTCGATAAGCAGCCCCTCCTCGTCGAAGCGTTCGGCCAGCCAAGCGCGCAAACGTCCGAGCGTCGCC
>CAYQMP010000523.1:0-1505 GCA_964418615.1 uncultured Chthoniobacter sp.
CCCATTGCCAGCCTGACATCTGGTCAATGTGCGCTGCCGCGTATCCAAGGCCGAACATGATCAGCCCGTAGAGCAAAGCCACCGCTCTGCCTGCTTTCTTTGACTCGCTCATGATCACATTTCCGATGCACGAGCTGGTTGAAGTTCGCGGTTCACAGACGGCGGTTTCACGACCGGTTCCCCGGTCGCCAGCGCCTCCATCTCCCCGCGCGTAGATGGCGGATCACCCGCCACCGGTTCGGACGTAGCCCGCCCTACCAATTCGAGATTGCGCGCCGCGTTGATGTCGCGGTCATGCACTGCACCGCATCCGCACGTCCAGTCGCGAACGTGCAACGGCATCTTGTCGGCCACGACCCCACACTCGGAGCACGTCTTCGACGACGGGAACCAACGATCAGCGATAACGACGCGCCCGCCGCGCATCGCAACCTTGTACTCGATTTGGCGCCGAAGCTCATACGGCGCTGCGTCAAGAATTGATCCGGCAAGGCGGTGGTTCTTGGCCATCCAGGACACGTTCAAATCTTCCAGTACGACCACGCGGAACGTCCGCGCGATCTCTGTCGTCGCCTTGTGGGCCGCATCACTCCTGATGCACGCGATGCGATGGTGCAGTCGGCGGAGCCGGTCGCGCCGCACGCATTGGCGGCGGCTTGTCTTGGCACTCAGCTTGCGGCGGCGAAGCTCCTGCCTCGATATACGCCGCTGGAGCTTCTTTACGCGCTTGAGAAGGCGACGGCGCGGAGCAGGGTTTGCGATCTTCTCGCGGCCATCCGGCAAGGGCTGAGATAGCACCATGAGCGATGATATGCCGAGGTCAACGCCGACGATCTCATGCGAGGCACTTTCCGTGTCTGGCTGCATCTCCACCTGCACGGACACATGCCAGCGACCACCAATCATGCCGACCCGCGCACCCATGATTTTGCCGTCAAACCGCAGGGCCTCTCGCATTTTGACCCATCCGACGCGCGGGATGCGGATGCGGTTTTCATCGACCTGGAACTGATCGTTCCAAAGAGCAAAACCATCGCGGACGCCCTTCTTCTTGAAGCGCGGGAACCTCGCGCGGCGCTGCCCCTTTGGTTTCTTGAGGTCGCGAAAGAAGTTGGAGAATGCACGCCCAAGATCCATCACAGCTTGCCCGCTGGCGCACTTTGTAACTTCTAGCGACCATGGGAACTGCTCGCGCCGCACGGCGTTCCACGCGGCCTTGATCTTTGCGGCGGAAGGCTTCTCGCCTGCTTCGTACGATCGCTTCCACTCGGCCAGCGCCCAATTGTACGCGAAGCGCGCGACACCGCACGCGCGGCGAAGCTGCGCCGCCTGCGCTTCGGTCGGATCGAGTGCTATGGCGTGGCCGAGAATCAAAAAGTTCGCTCCTTATCGTTGTGCCCTAGACCCACCCGAAGGCGCCGGCAGGACTTCGCCGGTCGCTTCCAAGTCTCCCGAAATCCCGGTCTCCGCCATCGGTCCGCCAGAGCCGTAGCCGTAGCCAGAGC